>BLLU01000226.1 GCA_011959105.1 Lachnospiraceae bacterium
ATTAAAATTTTCAATCGCGAGATTTGTGTCTGCGCGGTGCTTGCCACAAACTCGTCATGCGCAAAAAGCAGCGCAGAAATGAGGAGAAATCATGGAGATCAAGACAGTAATGCTTACAGCCAGAAGTGCCACTCTGGAGATTGCGGACGGTGGCAGGCATTTTACCCGGCATCCTTACCGGGTGGTGGTGAACGGCCGGGAGGCCGTGACTGCGGAGAGAACCGTCACCAGCCTGTTTGGCCTGAAGCCCCAGACCCGGTATCTGGTGGAGATATACGATGGACAGCAACAGGTGGGAACCACGGAATTTACCACCGAATATGAGTTTGTGACCCTGGATGTGACCCGGTTCGGGGCCAGGGGGGACGGGGTGTCGGACGATACCCATTTTATCCAGGCGGCCATTATGGCCTGTCCCGAGCATGGCCGGGTCTACATACCTGCGGGAACCTATCGGATCACCAGTCTGTTCCTGAAGAGCCATATCCGGCTGGAACTGGCGGAGGGAGCAGAACTGAGAGCCTTCACGGAACGGGAAAAGTTTCCCATATTTCCGGCCATGCTGGAGAGTTATGACGAAGGGGACGAGTACAATCTGGGTACTTGGGAGGGGAATCCCCTGCCCATGTTCACCGGGATTCTCTGCGGCGTCCAGGTAGAGGATGTGGTGATTTATGGCCGGGGCGTTATCAACGGCAACGCTTCCAAGGCGGACTGGTGGGAGGATCCCAAGGTCATGCGGGGGGCTTTCCGGCCCAGGCTGTTCTTTATCAGCCATTGCCAAGATGTGGTTTTACAGGGCCTGAAGTTCTGTAATTCCCCTTCCTGGACTCTGCACCCGTATTTCAGCAAGGGGCTTCGGTTCCTGGACCTGGCTGTGGAAAATCCGGCGGATTCTCCCAACACGGACGGCCTGGACCCCGAATCCTGCCGGGACGTGGAGATACTGGGCGTGCGTTTTTCCCTGGGGGATGACTGCATTGCCGTCAAGTCCGGCAAGATCTATATGGGCAGGAAATATAAGACCCCCTCGGAGAATATTCATATCCGCCAGTGCCTGATGGAAAACGGTCATGGAGCGGTGACGCTGGGCAGCGAGATGGCGGGGGGCGTGGTGAATCTCACGGTGGAGGACTGCGTTTTCCGAAATACGGACCGGGGGCTGCGGATCAAGACCCGGCGGGGCCGGGGCCGGGATGCCGTGTTAGACCATATTACATTCCGCAACCTGACCCTGGACCATGTGATGACGCCGCTGGTAATAAATGCCTTTTATTTCTGCGATCCTGACGGCAAGACCCGGTATGTGCAGTCCCGGGAGCCCTATCCGGTGGACGAGAGGACGCCCGTAATCGGCAGGCTGACCTTTGAAAATATGGAATGCGCCAACTGCCATGTGGCTGCAGCTTATTTTGACGGTTTGCCGGAACAGAAGATTCAGGAGATTGTGATGAAGAATATCTCCGTCAGCTATGCCGGGAATCCCAAATGTGATGTGCCCGCCATGTCCGAGGGCGTGGAGAAGAGCAGCAGGCGGGGCATGTTTATCCGCAACGTAAAGCATCTGGTGCTGGAGCACGTGACCGTCAGCGGCCAGGAGGGCGAGGCGCTGGAGACGGAGGGCGTGGACGATGTGGAAGTGAGGCCGTAGGGGATATGCGGAACTATAAACAGCAAATTCCCGGAAAGCGCACTGAAGGATATAGGGACGCATCAGCGGCCATATATCCTTCACCAGGATCGTGTGCTTGTAGGGAATTTGCGGAACTTTAATCAGCAAATTCCCGGAAAGCACACTGATGGAAATAGGGACGCATCAGCGGCCATATTTTCATCACGGTGAATGTGTGCTTGTAGGGAATTTGCGGAACTTTTTTAGGAGGAAAATGAGATGCAGTTAGGAATCCGTTTACATGACACAAAGGAACTCCCTTTCGAAGAACGCATTGCGGATGTGCATGCTCTGGGATTTGCCTGCGGGCACTTGGCCCTGTCCAAGGTGATCAGGGAGTTTCCCACCACCGATGAGGCGTTGACGCCGGGGCTGGCCATGTACATTAAAAATGTGTTTGCCAAAAATCAGGTGGATATCGCCGTGCTGGGCTGTTATCTGAATCTGGCCAATCCCAATTCGGAGCAGCTTAAGAAGGCCATGAACCGATACATGGCCCATGTGCGTTTCGCGTCCTGGCTGGGCTGCGGCGTGGTGGGCACGGAGACCGGCGCGCCCAACGAAACTTACAGCTATGTGCCGGAATGCCATGGAGAGGAAGCGCTGCAGACCTTTATCGGCAATCTGCGCCCCATTGTGAAATACGCGGAGCAGATGGGAGTGGTGATGGCCATTGAGCCGGTGTGGCGGCATATCGTATATAATCCCGGGAGGGCCAGAAGGGTGCTGGACGAGATCGGCTCCCCCAATCTGCAAATCATCCTGGATCCTGTCAATCTGCTGGATATCTCCAATTATCAGGACCAGGAAGCCATCGTGGAAGAGGCCATAGAGGTTCTTGGGCCCGATGTGGCCATGGTACATCTGAAAGATTATATGCCAACGGAGGGCAAACTGGAAGCCATGGCCTGCGGGCTGGGCAGAATGCAATACGGGACGGTATTGAAATTTATCAAGGAGCGCAAGCCCTGTATCCATGTGACATTGGAAAATACCACACCGGAAAACAACCGACAGGCCAGAGACCATATTCTGGAACTGTATCGGAATGTATGAGAACAGAATCGGAGGAAAAAGCGGGCAGAACCATATGGGGGTTCTGCCCTGGTTTATTGCAGCCAATTACATTGCCAATTCTTGAAAGCGGCAGGGAGCAGCAACATACTGTAATTGCCGGAATAAGAAAAAGATATTGCTTTAAAAGTGGAAAAACGATATATTATAGCTATAGGGAGTTGTATGTGCAGGAAAGCAGGATTGAAAGAGAGGTAGGTTATGGCCAGGACGATAAGCATAGGGCGTCAGGATTTTGAAAAAATCAGAAGCGATAACTGCTTTTATATAGATAAAACAGACTTTATAAGGCAATGGTGGGAAGAAAAAGACGATGTGACCCTGATCACTCGTCCCAGGCGCTTTGGCAAGACATTGAATATGAGCATGCTGGAACAGTTTTTCTCAGTGGATTATGCCGGGCGCAATGATCTGTTTGAAGGGCTTTCCATCTGGAAGGAGGAGAAATATCGTCAGTTACAGGGGACGTATCCGGTGATTGCGTTCAGCTTTGCAAATATAAAAGAGACCACATTCCAGGAAGCAAGAAAGAGGATCAGTCAGATTATTACGGAATTGTATAACCGATTTGATTTTTTGTTATGCAGCGATAGCCTGAATGAAAATGAAAGAGCACTATTCAGGAAGATATCTGCGGGAGAGGCGAAGGATGAGGAGACTAACTCGCTGAAAACATTATCTAATTATTTGATGCAGCATTATGGCAAAAAAGTGATTATTCTGCTGGACGAGTATGACACGCCCATGCAGGAGGCGTATGTGAGCGGCTATTGGGACGAACTGACAGCGTTTACCAGGAGCCTGTTTGGCGCCACTTTTAAGACAAATCCTTATATGGAATGTGCTCTGATGACCGGCATTACCCGTGTGAGCAAAGAATCCATGTTCTCGGACCTGAACAATCTGGAAGTGGTGACAACTACATCAGAAAAGTATGCGTCCTGTTTTGGATTCACGGAGGAAGAAGTATTTGCCGCATTGGAGGAATATGGACTGTCAGACCAAAAACAGCAGGTTAAGGATTGGTATGACGGGTTTACTTTTGGCAGTAAGAAAGAGATCTATAACCCATGGTCCATTATTAATTTTCTGGATAAAAAAGCGGTGGGAACCTATTGGGTTAATACCAGTTCCAACAGGCTGGCCAGCAAACTGCTTCGGGAAGGGAATCCCAGTGTGAAAAAGGGCTTTGAGGAATTGTTGGGGGGAAGAGTGCTTGAGTTGGAGATAGACGAGCAGATTGCTTATAGTCAGTTATCTTCAAAGAAGAACGCCATATGGAGCCTGTTGCTGGCCAGCGGGTATCTGAGGGTGGCGAGTACCATTTTCGTGGAGAGGACCGGCCGCATGATCTATAAGCTGGCATTAACCAATAAAGAGGTATCCATTATGTTTGAGGACATGGTGCGGGATTGGTTTTCTGAGAACGATTATTACAATGATTTTATTAAAGCCCTTTTATTGGGAGACGTAACGGTCATGAATACCTATATGGACCGGGTGACAAAGGAGATGTTCAGCTATTTTGACACAGGCAGGAATCCCTATAATGAACCAGAGAGGTTTTACCATGGTTTTGTGCTGGGTTTGATGGTAGAACTGTCTGATCGGTATATGGTCACGTCTAATCGGGAGAGCGGATTCGGTAGATATGACGTGATGCTGGAGCCCAGAGATACGGCAAGGGATGATGCCATGATCTTGGAGTTCAAAGTGCAGGGTCCTAAAGAAAAGGAACTGTCCGACACAGTAGCCGCAGCCTTGCGGCAGATAGAGGAAAAGGATTACCCGGCCTCCCTGGCGGCAAGGGGGATACCAAGGGAACGTATCAGGAAGTATGGCTTTGCCTTTTGCGGAAAAGAGGTGTTGATTGGCACTGCGGAAACTCTAAGTAAATAAATAGTAAACTATCCTTTTCTGGTAAAATGAGAGAAGAATTAAAAAGGATTATTTGGATGAAAAAAGGCATACGGAATAACAGTTCACTGATATTTACAGAGATTTTTATAGACTCAGTGAAGGAAGGACATGCATTTTTATTTCGCATAGATTGCAAAGCTGCAGAGTTTGTGACTTTGTTCTTGTGCTTTATAAAGATAAAGTGGCTGAACAGGGAACACATCAGCTGCAATTGCATAGTATGAGGCATGATGGCTGGATATCGCGATTTTTGCGGAGCCGAAATTTTTTACACACTCTGGTATTATTCAAGAAAGGACAATGAATCAAAAGTACGAATACAAGATGAACTACTGGTGATTGCTGCAACAATCTTCTTTTACCAAATAAATAGCGGACATTGGAATAGGGACAATCCTGGCAGGCTTTCTTTGTAGGAAAACCCAGAAACGCAAGTATATTTCATATGGATTTAAGTCTGTTTTTGTGTTATGATTAAAAACACGTCTGTAAATAAACAACGGAGTTCCGAACAGTATGCAGATCAGGTCTTTGGAGTCGCAGATGGTATCGGAGTATGGCCGGGGCCTGGGATAGAGAGGAATGGGACATGGAAGATTTGCGTTTTATCATGCAGTATATCAAAAGGCATAAATGGCATTATGCCGCAGGTATTGTCACCCTGTTTGTGGTGGATTTTGCCAATCTGTACATACCCAGGATCACGGGCGCGGTCACGGACGGCCTGTCAGATCATACAATGGATTGGAGCGGCGTCAAGAACTGTCTGCTGGGCCTGCTTCTGCTGGGACTGACTCTGGCTGTGGGGCGCTTCCTCTGGAGGTATTTTCTGTTTGGCTCCGCCAGGAAGATCGAGAAGGAACTGCGCAATGACATGTTTGCCCATCTGGAGAAGATGAGCGTGGACTACTTCAACGAGAACAAGACCGGCGATCTGATGACCCGTTTTACCAGTGACTTAAACGCTATCCGCATGGCCATCGGCATGGCGGTGATCTCCGCTTTTGACGCCACGGTGATGACGGTAATGGTCATCGGGCAGATGATGGTGTATGTGAATGTGAAGCTGACGCTGCTGGCGCTGATTCCCATGGTGGTGATCTGCGTGGGCACCGTTTACTATGGAAAAGTAATTCATGCCAGATATATGGAACGCCAGGAGGCGGTGTCGGATCTGACGGACTATGTACAGGAGAGTTTTTCGGGGATTCGGGTGATCAAGGCATTTGTCAGGGAACAGGCCCAGCTGAAAGCCTTTACAAAAGCAAATGAGAAAACCCGGGAGAAGAATCTGAGCCTGGTGCGGCTGCAGGCAGTGGTCATGCCCCTTTTGGAAGTGTTTATCGGCATCAGCAGTCTGGTGACTCTGATTTATGGCGGCTATCTGGCCATTGTGGGGGAGATTACCCTGGGGCGCTTTGTGGCTTTCCATCAGTATGTGAATATGCTGGTATGGCCCATGCTGGCCTGCGGAGAAGCCATCAACACATTTGCCCAGGGCGGCGCTTCCATCAAACGGGTGCGGGCCGTCATGGAGGAGGAACCCGGGGTACGGGATCTGCTTTCGGAGGAGGAGAAGTTCTCCGGGCAGCAGGGAGCCGGCAGGGGAAAGTCCGCAGCCCTGGCCAAAGATCGTCTGGAGGCGGAAACCCGGCGGGGCAAACAGCCCTCCCTGACAGGACAGATCACATTTTCCCATTTGACTTACACCCACAGGGGAGCGCTTCAGCCGGATCTGCGGGATGTCTGCCTGGAGATTCCGGCGGGTACCACTCTGGCTGTTATCGGGCGCACCGGCAGCGGCAAATCCACACTGGTCAACCTGATGCTGCGCCTGTATAACACGGACCAGGGTATGATCCTGCTGGACGGCAGGGATATCAACAGCATTCCTCTGAAAGAACTGCGGCGGCAGATCGCCTATGTGCCCCAGGACAATTTTCTGTTTTCCGATACCCTGAAAGCCAATATTGCCTTTGGCGTGGAGGGGCAGGACATGGATCGGATCGTAGCCGCCACCAAAGCGGCCTGTATCCATGACAGTATCATGGAATTTCCCGACAAGTATGACACTATGGTGGGGGAGCGGGGGGTGACTCTCTCCGGCGGGCAGAAGCAGCGAAGTTCCATTGCCAGGGCGCTGATGAAGGATGCCCCCATCCTGATTCTGGATGACGCGCTTTCCGCAGTGGATACGGACACCGAGGAACAGCTGCTTAGAAATCTGCAGGAAAACCGCAGGGGCAAGACTACGATTCTGATCGCCCACCGCATCTCCACGATTCAGCATGCGGATGTGATCCTGGTGCTGGAAGAGGGCAGGGCGAAGGAAGTGGGCAACCACACCCGGCTCATGGAACAGAAGGGGATATATTACGAGATGTTTGAGAAGCAGCAGCTGGAGGCGGCCATGGGCGAGCAGAGGGCTGCGCTGCACCGGGAGTATCAGGACGAGCCCCATCCTTCCGGACAGGAGGCGGGGAATATGCCCCCGGCGGGAGTGGATCAGGAGCCTGGCCGGGCCGTGAAGCCCCAGGGACAGGAGATATGCAGAGAAGGTTCTGGGGCGGAAGAAGACGGGATCACACAGCATGTCCCGGAGAAGGACCGGGCAACAGGAAAGGAGGCGGAATGACATGCGCAGACTATTGACTTATCTGAAGCCTCATAAGTGGACCATGACTGCAGCTACCATATTGGTGTTGTTTATCATCGTGGTGGAGCTGTACCGTCCCATTATCATCGGTGACGCCATAGACGATTATATCAACGGCTATTACCAGCCTTTCCGGGTAGCGGAAAAAGGGGAGGAGGGGGCCGTGCCCTATGGAGATCTCTGGCTGTCCAGAGTGGAACGGCAGAGCGGTCAGTTCCAGGGCAGCCTGCCGGAAAGGGATCAGCTTTCCGGTTATTACCAGCTTTTTCTCTACGGGGACCGCTATTACATGGCGGAGGGATTGACCGCCGAGGAGAGTCTGGCCCTGGCGGAAGGCGGCACGGAACTGGTTCAATCCTATGTGGACGCAGGAGCCCCCTGCCTGGACAGGGAGCAGTTAAAAGCGCTGCGCCGCTATGATTTTACCGGGATTCTGTATGCGGCGGGGCTGTATTTGCTCATGATGCTGTTGGGCTTTGGACTGAACGCGGTGGATACCTGGATGCTCCAGAAGATGGGGCAGAATATCATCTTCCGCATGCGGGAACAGGTTTTTTCCCATATTCACAGTCTTTCCCTGAGTTTCTTCAATACCACACCGGTGGGAAAACTGGTGACCCGGGTGAGCAATGACACCGAGGCAGTGAATGAACTGTTTACCACGATTCTGGTGCGGCTCTTTAAAAATGTGGTAAAAATCCTGGGTTATGCGGTGGTGATGCTGTCCATCAGCGTGCGGATGACTCTGGTGTCCTTTGCGCTGCTGCCGGTGGTGGGAGTGCTCACCTTTGTGTTCCGTTTTTACTCCCGGAAAGCCTACAAGATTACCCGCAACAAAATCACGGAGCTGAATACATTTCTCTCCGAACATATCTCCGGCATGAGACTGATCCAGGTATTTGTACGGGAGCAGGAAAAGTATGAGGAGTTTGAGTGTAAGTCTCAGGAACTGTTTCGGGCCAACTGGCGGGAGGTCATGACCTTTGCCATCTTCCGTCCCAGCATTTATTTTCTGTCCATCGTGGCCATGGTGATTGTGATCGGGACCGGCAGTTATTCGGTGCTGGGAGGCAGCCTGTCTCTGGGGACGCTGTTTATCTTTATCACCTATATCAGTTCTTTCTTCGAGCCCATCCAGGAACTTGCGGAGCAGTTTGGCACGCTGCAGTCCTCCCTGGCCTCCGCGGAGAAGGTTTTCTCCATACTGGATGAGGAGCCGCAGATCGTGAACCCGCCTGCGCCTCTGCCCGTGGATATTCAGGGGCGCATTGAGTTTAAGCATGTGTGGTTTGCCTATGAGAAGGAAGATTATATCTTAAAAGATGTGAGTTTTGTGATTCATCCCGGAGAGAAGGTGGCCTTTGTGGGCGCCACCGGAGCGGGCAAAACCTCCATCCTGAATCTGATCGGCCGGTATTTTGACATCCAGAAGGGGGAGATCCTGATCGACGGCGTGGATATCCGGCAGATCGACAAGGCTAAACTGCGGCGGGCCATCGGCCAGGTACAGCAGGACGTGTTCCTGTTTACCGGGGATATCAAAGGGAATATCTCTCTGGACAATGAGGCCATCAGCCGGGAGGATGTGATCCGGGCGGCGCGGACGGTTCATGCGGACACTTTTATCGAGAAAATGCCCGGAACTTATGACGCACCGGTGACGGAACGGGGCAGTACCCTGTCCGCAGGGCAGCGGCAGTTGATTTCCTTTGCCCGTACCCTGGCTTACGAGCCGCGGATCCTGGTGCTGGACGAGGCCACAGCCAATATCGACACTGAGACGGAAAGTCTGATCACCCAGGCCCTGGCCGCGCTGATGCAGGACCGCACCACCATAATGGTGGCGCACCGCCTGTCCACCATACAGCACGCGGACAAGATCATTGTCCTGCATCACGGCCGCATCAGGGAATCTGGCAGTCATCAGGAACTGTTGGCCCAGGAAGGGCTTTATAAGAAGCTGTATGATTTGCAGTTGGTGCAGGAGTGAGGAACCGAAAGCCAGTAGATTCACAGGAGGCGGAACCGAAAAGAGAGGAACCGGGAATATGGCCGGGGCGGGCAGAGAAGGCAGGGAACATACATATGATTGAGTTTAAGGCGGACAATTTTAATCTGGCACAAATCTGCCGCTCGGGGCAGTGCTTCCGCATGAATGAGGCGGCGGAAAATCGGTTCAGCGTCATTGCCGGGAGACATTATCTGGAGATGGAACAGCAGGGAGAGAGATGCGTTTTTTACTGTGAAGAGGTAGAATTCCGGGACTTCTGGGAGAGGTATTTCGACCTGAAAGCGGATTACACTTCCTACCTGGGAAAGATCGCTCCGGGTGACAGTTATCTGAGAAGCGCGGCAGAATTCGGAGCGGGAATCCGGATCCTGCGGCAGGATCTGTGGGAGATGATCGTTTCCTTTCTGATTTCCCAGCAGAACCATATTCAGCGGATCCGCAGATGTATTGATACTATCTGCAGGGCCTATGGGGAGAAGCTGGAAAACAGCCGGGGCGGGGAATATTATGCCTTTCCCACGCCCCAGGCGCTGGCGGACCTTCCCGAGGACGGGCTGATGGCCTGTAACCTGGGTTACCGCAGCAAATATGTGGTGCGTACCGCCAGAGCCGTGGCGGAGGGGGAATGGGATCTGGAAGCGGTGCGTCTGCTCCCTTATCCGAAAGCCCGGGAGGAGCTGCTGAAGCTGTTCGGTGTGGGGGGAAAAGTAGCGGACTGTATCTGTCTGTTTGCCCTGCACCACCTGGAGGCGTTTCCGGTGGACACCCATATCCGGCAGGCCATGGAGGCCCATTATGAAAAAGGCTTTCCCATGAAGCGCTATGAGGGCTGCCAGGGAGTATTGCAGCAGTACATATTTTATTACGAACTGGCAGGGGCCGGGCAGCCCTGATAACGGGTCTGCTCTTTTCGGGAAAGGAAACCAGACGGTTCGCGCCGATGAGGGGCGGCCCTTCAGAAGAGGAGAACTTATGACAAAGAAACAACGTGCTTTGGCAATTATTGAGAGACTGAAGAAGGCATATCCCCAGGCCGAATGTTCCCTGGACTATGACCAGGCATGGAAACTTCTGGTGAGCGTGCGGCTGGCAGCCCAGTGCACGGATGCCAGGGTCAATGTGGTGGTGGAGAAGCTATATGAGAAATTCCCGGATGTGGATGCGCTGGCCCAGGCTCCCGTAGAGGAGATTGAGCGCATTGTGCATCCCTGCGGCCTGGGCAACAGCAAGGCCAGGGACATCAGCGCCTGTATGAAGATGCTGCGGGATGAGTACGGCGGAAAAGTGCCCGATGATTTCAACAAACTGCTGGCTCTGCCCGGTGTGGGCCGAAAGAGCGCCAATCTGATCATGGGGGATGTGTTCGGTAAGCCCGCCATCGTCACCGACACTCACTGTATCCGGCTGGTGAACCGCATGGGCCTGGTGGACGGGATCAAGGAGCCGGCCAAGGTGGAAAAGGAACTGTGGAAGCTGATTCCGCCCCAGGAAGGCAGCGATTTCTGCCACAGGCTGGTAAACCATGGCCGGGATGTCTGCACCGCCCGCACCAGACCCTCCTGTGACAAATGCTGTCTGCTGGATTTATGTAAGCAGGCGGGGATATAAAAGAGAGGATCCTATCTGACGCAAAAGCCAAAATATCCCATTTTCTCCACATGGAACAGCAGGCTATAGGGAGGGTACTCTTTGTCAAAGGTCCGAACAAGCTGTTCAAAGGTTAAGATATCCTCCTTGTGGAGCCGGTATTGGTCCGGTAGTTCAAAATGGGCCCGCACGCATTCTATGAATTTTAGAGAGAGGGCCTTTATGGCATGAACCACGGTCTTGTCTACACGCAGGATCTGCCGCCCCAACAGCCGGCCCAGCAGATGGAGCACCAGCTTCTCTTCGTACAGGAAAAAGACCTGGCGTTTCCGCTCATTCTGGGTAAGATAGGTCAGGCGGTAACACAGCACATTGCCGGAAGTGAAATCCTCCCCCCCATAGCGCAGGCTGACCAGTTCCGCATCCACACGGTACAGCTGCCGCAGGGCCTGTAAAACGGCTTTTTCCAGGGAGGCCGTCTCGTTGTCCGAAGCCTGATGTATCCATTTATGAGATGTTTTGCCGGAGATCGCGTAATCCTCCACCATGACATGTCCGTTGAGCCAGCCGATGCATAACCCCAGGAAATGCTGGACGGCTTCTGTGGAATAATTCTCTTCCTCCAGTTCCCTTTCCAGAGCGGGGAGAGTGTTGTCCCGCATATTGTCATGGAGGCTTTTGTGCATGGCGTACTCGCCGTAACCGATGGACTTCATGTACGCCTCTTCTTCCGCAAAATGCTTCAGGGTATAACTCTTAAAAAACTTAATACCTTCCCGGCAGGCGTGCTGCTGTTTGGTGGCGTCCTCGTTGAGGCTGACCAGCTTCCCAATGATGGAGAACAGCCGCCGGTGGGCCTTGTCTATGACTTCTACACCGATATTAAACCGATTGTTCCACTGGATTTCCTGCATCGTTTTTTCCTCCTCTGGGGGCTTACCATATAATAACATATTTTAACATAATTTGTTCTGTCCTACAACAACCAATGGCCCATTTTCCCGGAGAATTCCACGGAAGTGAGGACGTCGGCGCGGCAGGCGGAGATGGTTTCGCGGATTTTCTTGACATTCCCGAGAACATATGGTATGCTCCAGACAGTTTGAGATTCAAAGTATTTATAGGAGAAGAAAGATGAGCATACGGATCATTACGGACTCGGGGGCGGACATTCCCCGGAATATGGGGGCTTCTCCCCGGGCAGACCTGACGATTCTGCCCATGCATGTATATTTTGGAGAAAAAGAATTTCAGGACGGAGTGGATTTGACCCATAGGCAGTTTTACGAGATGCTGATTGAGTCGGAGGAATTGCCCAAGACCAGCCAGATCCCGCCCTATGAGTTTGAGCAGGTCTACAAAGAGGCGGTGGAGGCCGGAGAGCAGGTGGTGGTGATCACCATTTCCGGAAAGCTGTCGGGCACCTATCAGAGCGCCTGCATGGCGGCCGGGGAGTATCAGGGACAGGTGTTTGTGGTGGACAGCCTGAACGCCACTCTGGGAGAGAGATGTCTGGTGGATTACGCTCTGCGGCTGAAGGACCAGGGGATGGCGGCAAAGGAGATTGCTGCGGAACTGGAGCAGGCCCGGAAAAGAATCCGCCTGCTGGCCCTGCTGGATACGCTGGAATATCTGAAAAAAGGAGGCCGCATCTCCAAGTCCGTGGCCATGGTGGGCGGGATGCTGTCCATCAAGCCCGTGATCTCCGTGGTGGACGGCGAAGTGGCCATGCTGGGCAAGGCCCGGGGCTCCCGCAACGGCAACAATCTGCTGGTACAGGAGATCGGGAAGGCCGGCGGCGTGGACTTTTCCATGCCCTACTATCTGGGCTACACCGGCCTGGACGATCATATGCTGAGAAAATATGTGGAGGACAGCCGGGCACTGTGGGAAGGACATGTGGATCATTTGGATTCCACCCCTGTGGGCGGTACCATCGGGACCCATATCGGGCCCGGAGCCATCGGCGTATTCTTCTTCGCGGCGGAGGGGGACGCTCCCGCATAAGGAAGAGAATTCTTTTTCCGTGGAGAGCGGCAGCTTCCCGGCCCCGCACGGAGGTATATAGACGGAGAAGGCAGGAAAACTTGTCGGAGTTCCTGCCTTCTTTCTGTCTGGGGAATGCTTCCCCTTTTTATTTTACGTATTTTTCCAGTGTTGCCGTCACGGCTCCCACGCCGGCGGACAACTCGGCGAAATACTCCTTGACCAGTTCGTCCATGTGAACCTCTTTCAGATCCACGCCAAAGACTTTCTCATTGGACAGCAGGGGATCTAAGCGGGACAGGTCCTTGGGGGATGCATCCAGCCTGTAGTCCGCCACATAGGCCGTGGCGGCCTGAAGCAGGGGATCGCTGCTGGGGGTGAAGGGCTTGCCCTGGTCGTCCACAGCCATCAGGTAACGCAGCCAGCCCGCAAACACCAGGGGGATCAGCTTCAGATCCGCCGGGTCCAGATCAGAGCGCTTTTGGTAAGCCTTGATGGTCTCGCCAAAGCGGATCGCCAGCTTCTGGGAAGTGTCGGTGGCGATGCGCTGGGGGGCGTCGGGCATAAAGGGGTTGGGAATGCGCACATTGACCACGGTGTCGATGAACTCTCTGGGATCCAGAATGCCCGGATCCACCACCACGGGCAGGCCCTCCCGATAGCCGATGATCTCCACAAAACGCTTCAGCAGCGGGTTTTTCATCTCTTCGGACACCAGCGTATAACCCAGCAGGCAGCCGTAGATGGCAAGGGTGGTGTGCAGGGGATTTAAGCAGGTGCAGACCTTCATCTTCTCTACTTTGTCCACGGTCTCCCGCTCCGTGAAGATCACGCCGCCTTTTTCCAGTGCCGGTCTGCCGTTGGGGAAATGATCTTCGATCACCAGGTATTCGCATTCCTCCGCATTGACAAAGGGGGCCACATAGGTATTTTTGCTGGTAATGGCGGCATCCAGGCCCTGTATGCCGTCCCGGTTCAGCATCTCCTCCACCTTGGCGTCCGGCCTGGGGGTGATCTTGTCAATCATGGACCAGGGGTAGGACACGGCTTTGGGATCTCTCACATAGGCGGCAAAACCGCCCTCGGCCAGTCCGTTCCCGCACCAGGCATCGGCGAAAGCCCATACGGCGGCGGCCAGCTTATCCCCGTTGTGGGAGCAGTTGTCCATGCTCACCATGGCGATGGGTTTTTTGCCGCTCACATAGCGATGGTAAAGCAGGGACACCACCTTGCCCAGGTAGCTGTCCGGAGCCTGGCCTCCGTCCTGGCCCGGCCCCTTGGTGTAATCCGCCGCGATGGCGGGCAGCACATTGCCCTTGGCGTCTGTCAGGGCATATCCCTTCTCCGTGATGGTGAAACTGGCCATCTGCAGGGAAGGGGCGGCAAAAATCTGCTTCAGCCGTTGATACTGGGACTGGTTGGCGCTGTCCAGCACCAGGGATTCCATGATGCTTCCCACAATGGTTTTTTCTACCGTGTTATCGGCTTTCAGGGTGGCCAGGATGGACAGATTGTCATGGGGCCAGTACATCTTTTCAATGATTTCGTAGTCAAAACCCTCCACGGCTATGAGGCCGGTGTCCACTGCCCCCTGGTTCAGCAGGTTTTGCAGCAGATTGCACTGGAAGGCCCGGAAGATATTGCCTGCCCCGAAGTGGATCCAGGCGGGGGAGGCTTCGGTGGCGGCCTTTACCTTGTCATAGTCAAATTCCGGAAGGCGGTAGCCTGCCTGGAGGAAGGCTTCCCGCTGTTCCTGTATGCTCTTTCTTGTCAGTTCCATTTTTCCCTCTCTTCCTGATTAATTGCCTTTGGGCCCTTTTGCGGGCCCTTTGCGGGCATTCGTTTACTTTCTGTGCTGCTTTTCGATGGCTTCCCACAGCCCGTTCAGATAGGTGGCTCCCAGGGCCCTGTCATACAGGCCGTAACCGGGCATGGCCACTTCATCCCAGATCATGCGTCCGTGGTCGGGGCGGATGGGACCCGTAAAGCCGATGTCGTACAGGGCCCGCATGATTTCATACATGTCAAAGGTGCCGTCGCTGGACAGATGGGCAGATTCCTCGAAATCCGTAGGGGAATTGAATTTCAGGTTCCGCACATGGGCAAAATGGATACGGCCTTTCAGGGAGCGGATCATATCCGGCAGGTCGTTCTCCAGGTTGGTGCCATAGGAGCCGGAGCAGAAAGTCACGCCGTTGTGAGGATTGTCCACCATCTGGGTCATCCGCAGGATATTGGCTTTGTTGATGATGATGCGGGGCAGACCGAATACGCTCCAGGCAGGGTCGTCCGGGTGGATGGCCATGTTGATGTCGTATTTGTCGCAGGTGGGCATGATCCGCTCCAGAAAATACTGCAGATTGGCAAAGAGCTTTTCATCGTCCACGTCCTTGTACATGGCGAACAGATCCTTGATCCGGGCCATGCGCTCCGGCTCCCAGCCGGGCATCACCGTGCCGTTGGTGTCGCCGGCGATGGATTCAAACATTTTCTCGGGATCCAGGGCGTCCACGGCCTCCTGGGTGTAGGCCAGCACGGTGGAGCCGTCGGGACGCATCCGGGCCAGTTCCGTGCGGGTCCAGTCAAATACGGGCATGAAATTGTAGCATACCATATGGATGTCCGCCTGCCCCAGCCGCTCCAGGGTGGTGATATAATTGTCGATATACCGTTCCCGGTCCGGCGTGCCTACCTTGATGGCATCGTGGATGTTCACGCTCTCGATGCCCGCAAGCTGAAGGCCTGCGTCCTCGATCTCCTTTTTCAGAGCCAGGATGTCCTCCAGCTCCCAGGCTTCCCCCGGGGCGGTGCCGTACAGGGTGGAGATCACTCCGGTGACGCCGGGAATCTGGCGGATCTGCTTCAGCGTTACCGTGTCGTACTTGCTGCCGTACCAGCGCAATGTCATCTGCATAAATGTAACCCTCCTGTTTGGAATAGATTTTGTTGTCTCTATTATAGACAATACGGAAATGCATGAAAAGACCATATATTGCTTGAAAAAGAGCAAAAATTGCTTTATTCTAAATAAATGGGATGTCTTTCCGCTGCTATAGTGTGTCCATGAAAGCGGGGAGAACATGCAGGCGGCATAAAAGTATTTCCGCTGCCTTATCTGTCGTCAAATGAAAAATAAGTAATCAGGTTGAAAGGGGAGGATTGCCATGCAGGAGACAAAGCTGCATCAGTTGGAGGCCACGGATGAGCGGCAATATATGATCCGGGAGGGTTATGAAGTCTATGAGAAGCAGGGCGCGCCGCTGGGGGCCATCACTTTTCATTACCACAGTTTTTATGAGGTGATCTATGTGCTGGAGGGGGAGTACTCCTCCATGCTGGAGAACCAGACCTATCATATGAAAAAGGGGGACATGCTGCTCATCGATTGTAATGTGATGCACAAGTATCATTTTGTGGAAAAAAAGCACGACTCCTCCCGGCGCATCATCCTCTGGGTGACCCGGGAGATGCTGCAGGGCCTTTCCGGGGAGGGCATGGACCTGAGTGCCTGCTTCCGGGGACCGGGTTCCCGCGCCTATCATTTTCCCATCTATTATGAGGAGATGCTGCGGGGATATCTGCTGAAGCTGGCCATGGCGGAACTGCCGGACGTGCCTGTACCGGAGGCCAAGCAGGCGCTGGACCGGGGATACCTGACTCTGTTTTTCGGCTATCTGAATGTGCTGTGTCTGCGCCGGGAGTATGGATTTTCCCGGAAAGACATGGTGTCTCACCCCATGGTGGAGCAGGTGTCGGAATATATCGACCGGCATATCCGGGAGAAGATCACCCTGGAGGAACTGGCGGGCCATGTGCATATGAGCAAGTATCATTTTCTGCGCAAATTCAAGGAACAGACCGGCGTGACGGCGCACAATTTTGTGCTGAACAAACGCCTGATCCGGGCAGGCGAAGAATTGTCCCGGGGCAGGGGAGTAACGGAGGTCTGGCAGGAGGCGGGCTTTACGGATTACTCCTCCTTTCTGCGCAATTTTAAGAGGACCTTCGGAGTCTCGCCGGGGAAATATCGGAGTCTGTGATTTCACAGATATCCGTAAAAAGAATATGGACATTTTCCATTGTATATTGTAGAATATAAGCGGTATAGCACTTTATCATATATTATATTTCCGGCGGGCCGGGATAAGGCCGTGGCGCAAAGGGGCTATGGAAAGAGAGGACATATGACAACAAAGGAATGTTACGAATTGATGGGTGCGGATTATGAGGATGTGCTTGGACGCCTGATGACCGAAAAGCTGGTCAAGAAGTTCCTGTACAAGTTCGCGGACGCCAGGGATATGGAGGAACTTAAGACTTCCCTGGAGGCGAAAGATTATAACACGGCTTTCCGAATGGCGCATAATCTAAAGGGGGTATGCGCCAATCTGAGCATCACCAGACTGGGGGCCTCCAGTTCCGAACTGTGTGAGGAACTCAGGGACGGCAATTACTCGGACAAGGTGGAGCCCTTGCTGGCAGCGGTGCTGGCGGATTACGAAGCCACCCTGGAGGCCATAAAGAAATTACAGGCGGAGGAAGGATAAAGGGAACGGACGGCTGGGCTGTCCATGGAGCGCCAGTCATGTGTGACAGGGGAAATGCAGAACATTTAAGTATGAAAGGCGGGAAAGGATTAAGAAAAAAGTATGCAGAATACAGTTTTGGTAGTAGACGATATGGAGATTAACCGGGAGATCCTGACGGAGATCCTGGGTGAAGAATACCGTGTGGAGACGGCGGAGAACGGCCGCATGGCCCTTGAGATGATAGAGAAGATGCAGGGGATACTGGCGGTGGTACTGCTGGATCTGATGATGCCGGAGGTGGACGGCTTCGCCGTGCTGGAAGTGATGCAGGAGAAGGGCTGGATCGAGAAGATTCCGGTTCTGATCATCAGCGGCGAGACTTCCGTGAAAGCAGAAAGGAAATGCTTTGATTACCATATTTCCGACTTTATCCGCAAGCCCTTTGACAATGCTCTGGTAAAAAAGAGGGTGCGGAACGTGGTGAATCTGTTCCAGTACCAGAGGAATCTGGAAGATAAGGTACAGGAGCAGACCACGGTGCTGCGGGAACAGAACAAACTGCTGCGCTCCCAGGCTGACAAACTGAAGAAGAGCAATACCAATATCATTGAAATATTGGGTACCGTGGTGGAGTACCGTGATTTTGAGAGCGGCGAGCATATCAACCGGGTAAAGGGATATACCCGGATCCTGGCCCGGCGCCTGGCGGAGAACTACCCGGAATATGGTCTGGATCAGGATAAGATCGACATCATCGTGTCCGCCAGCGCATTGCACGATGTGGGCAAGATCGCCATTCCCGACAATATCCTGCTGAAGCCGGGGCGGCTCACGGACGAGGAGTTTGCCTGCATGAAAACCCATACCAGCCGGGGCAGTGAGATTCTGCAGAACATCCGCAACGCCTGGGATGACGAGTACGGCAAGATCAGCTACCAGATCTGTCGTCACCATCATGAAAAATTTGACGGCAGAGGCTATCCCGACGGTCTGGTGGGGGACGATATTCCCATTGCGGCTCAGATTGTGTCCATTGCGGATGTGTATGACGCGCTGGTTAATGAGAGGGTCTACAAGGACGCCTTTCCCAAGGAAGAGGCGTTCCGCATGATCACCGAGGGAGAGTGCGGCAAGTTCAATCCCAAGCTGCTGGAGTGCTTCCGCATAGAACGCCAGGCATTTGAGGATCTTAAGATAAGCTATGACCATCTGGAAAATAAGGACAACGCTTAGGGCATGAAGCAGGGACATCCCTTGCCGGGGGGCAGGGATGTCTCTTTTGATTCTTAAGATTTACATAAGGCGGTTGCTTTCCTGCAAAGAGATCGTTTATACTGGGAGTAACGCCGAAAAAAGAGGGACCGCCGGTCCTGGCCGGGCGGCGGGAAAGGGAAGAGAATGGACGGGATTCGCACAGAGAGGAACAGGCAGGCCAGAGCGGCCTATGACAGGTCGCAGGAGGTACTGCGGGAAGTAAGGACCGTGGTGAAGGGAAAAGACGCATGTGTGGAAAAGGCGTTTTCCGCCATACTGGCAGGGGGCCATATCCTGATCGAGGACGTGCCCGGGGTGGGGAAAACCACTCTGGCCGTGGCTTTTTCCCGTGCCATGGCGCTGGAGAACCAACGGGTACAGTTTACCCCGGATGTGCAGCCTTCGGACATACTGGGCTTTTCCATGTACCATAAGGACAAGGGGACTTTTTCCTACCATCCGGGCCCGGTGATGTGCAATCTGTTCCTGGCGGACGAAATCAACCGTACCTCTCCCAAGACCCAGTCCGCTTTGCTGGAGGTCATGGAGGAGGGGGTGGTCACCGTGGACGGTGAGAGCCACCCGGTACCCGCACCTTTTATTGTAATGGCTACCCAGAATCCCAAGGGAAGCGCAGGTACCCAGCTTTTGCCGGATTCTCAGCTTGACCGTTTTATGATAACCATGCGGATGGGATATCCGGCCCCGGAGGATGAGGTGGAGATCGCCAGGGGGAGGAGCCTGCGGGGCCGTCTCCAGGAGGTGAAGCAGGTGATTGGGGTTCAGGAACTGCTGGAACTCCAGAACCTGGTAGAGCGGGTTTTTATACATGACAATATTTATAAATATATTGTGCGGCTGTCGGAGGCCACGAGGCAAAACGGCTATGTGGAACTGGGAGTCAGCCCCAGGGGTACCATCGCCTGTACCCGCATGGTCAGAGCCAGGGCCTTTCTGCAGGGCAGGGGCTATGTGATCCCGGAAGATGTGGCGGCTGTTTTCCCGGATGTGGCGGTCCACAGGCTCCAGCTTGGAACCAGGGCCAGGGTGGCCCATGTGACGGCGGAGGCCGTGTTGGATCAGATTTTGCAGCAGGAGAAGCAGCCGGTCTCCTATATGAGGAATTAAGATATGGGACGTTTTCTGTCAGCGCTGCTTTTGGCAGCCGCCTGCTTTTATATCGCGTCCCTGTATGAGAACCCGGGAATCGCGCTGCTGGGCTGTGTCCAGCTGATTCTGACGGCTCTGTCCTTGGGCTATCTGCTGTATGAGAGAAAGGGATTGCAGATTGCCCTGGACATGCTGCCCCTCATGACGGACCAAAAGGAGCCGATCTGTCTCCGGGTACGGGCCGGATACCGATATCGGGGCTGTTATGGGCGGATTCGGGTGCAGGCAGCCGTCAGCCGGGAAGGAGGCGGCCGCGCCCGGCGTCAATGGCTGTCGGGGGAAGACATTGCCCGGGGGACTATCCTCCAGGCGGGCCAGGCCGGACAGCGGCGGCTCACGGGCTTACTGTCCGTGGCGGAGCCCGGGGGCTACGAAGTGCGGCTGAGAAAGGCCAGAATCTATGATATGACGGGCCTGTTCTGCATGGACTGCCGCCGGGCGGTGAGGACGGAGAGCGCCGTCCTGGCGGTATTGCCCAAAATCTACCCCATGGGGATACAGCTGTCCGAGGCGGTACGCAATTTCGCGGGGGACGCGGAGGTGTACGACTCCCTGCGCAGCGGCAGCGATGCCAGCGAGACCTTGAAGCTGCGTCCTTTTCGGGACGGGGACAAGCTGCGGAACATTCATTGGAAACTCAGCGCTAAGGCGGACGAACTGCTGGTGCGGGAGAACAGTATGCCCAGGGGCTGCCCGGTGGCGGTGCTGGTGGAGACATCCGGCGGCACCCCGGAGGCCCGGCTGCAGTGTGTGGCCAGTCTGTCCTTCTGCCTGATGGACCGGGAATGTCCCCATTATGTGGCCTGGTATGGCGGGGACGCGAAGGACCTGGTGAGAGTCAGGGTGGACGACGAGGAAAGCTATTATGAGGCTCTGCTGCATCTGGTGCGGGAGCGAAGCCCGGGAAATATGCCGGATATCCGGGAGCGGTACCGGGAAAAATACAGTGGGGAGCCGTTGCTGTACTGTATCCGGGTGGGGGACGGCCCCAGCCTCCAGGTGGACGGCCGGGAGATTCTGCGCCTGAAGGCATCGGCACTGGAGCGGGAACTGGGAGAGCTGGAGTTGCTGCTGTAAGGGATACTCTAATAAGAAACGGAGTGGGGAACATGGGGGGCGGAAGGCTCAGGATCAGCTGGCATAAAAGCCAAAATGCCGGAAAAAAAGAAAGCAGGCAGATGAGGGGATGGCTTCTGGCCCTGTACATTCTGTATGCGTCGTTACTGGGCCTGCTGCTTCTTTTTGCTGCTTCCGAGATGGCGGAGAATTGTTTTGGACCTCTGTCCCAGGAGGGGCGGCTTGGCTTTTTGTGGACGGCAGTACTGACTATGCCGGCGGCGGTGGCCTGGAACGAGGCATGGTACGCCGCGGGAAAGCCCATGCTGCGCCGGCTGGGGAGTTTTGTGCTGTTGCTGGCCTTTTTTCTGGGCTGCTATTATTTTTACCGGGACTGGACCGGGGAACTGGCGGGGGGCTTCCGGGGACTGGCACAGCTTTATCTGGATCAATGGAATCGCTATTTCATGACTTCTTTCCAAATCAGGAAGACACTCCTGGGAACCGCCGCCTGGCAGCAGGAAGCCTGGGGGCTGCTGCTGGCCGTGGCGGCGGTGCTGCTGCAAACCCTCTCCGCCCTGTGGCGGAAACGGTCTGTGATGCTGCTTCTGCCGATGGTGGTGCTGACAGCGGAGATGACAGTGGGGCTGACGCCGGATTGGCCGGGACTGGCCTGCCTGTTTGCCGTCGGCCTGTTGGGGCTGCATCTGGACTGCCACAGGGAATTTCAGGCGGTGCCTGCGCTGGCGCTGGCGGGTCTGCTGGCGGTACTGCTGCCTCTGACGGCCCGGGTGTTTTCGGGTCCGGCCTCCTGGGTGTGTCTGTCCCATGACCGGCTGCAGGCTTTTCAGAACCAGGTGGAAGCGGAGCTTAAGACCTTCGACTGGCGGTCCCTGCTGGTGTGGACCGATGAGGGACGGTTGGATAATCAGAAGCCGGAGTATACTCACCGGGAGATGTTGACTGTTACGGTCAGCCGCCTGCCCCAGGAGAATCTGTATCTGAGAAGATATTATGGGGTAGAATATCGGGACGGCTCCTGGGAGAGGGGAGAGACGGCATTTGACAGGGCCTGCCGCAGACAGGGCATGAGCGGTGGGGAGGCGGCGCTGTTGTTGGCCGCGCTGGGAAGCCCGGAGCAGGGAGCCGGGGAGCGGGTGGAGTATCTGCTGCAATATACGGGGCAGCGGGACAGCGCCGCCTGCCTGCCCTATGGGGCGGACCTGGAAACAACCCGGGGGCTGTGCCGGCTTCGGGGGGATTATCTGGTGGAAAAGGCCCGGAGCCTTGAAAGTCTGAGTTTTGAAGGATATGCTCCGGGCCAGGTGCCCCTGGAAGAATATGGAACCCGGAGTTTGGATGCCCGGCGTTTTTATGCATGGTATCAAAGCTATGTATCGGAAAAATACCTGGGCGTTCCCGGAGATATATCGGAACTGACCGATATGGTCAAGCAAATAGAGCAATCTGCTGCCTGCCGGGCATGGCAGGAGGTTCTGGAGCAGGGGGAGACGGCGGCGCGGAATCTGGCCCGGCTGCAGTTGGGGAATCTGGTGGCCGGGGAACTTCAGAGCCGGGCCCGCTATGACATGGACCCGGTCAGTCTGCCCGGAGGTATGGATCCGGTGGCGTTTTTTCTGGGAGAGAACCGGCGGGGATATTGTATGCATTTCGCCACTGCAGGCGCACTGCTTCTGCGCAGCCTGGGAGTACCCGCCCGCCTGGTGTCCGGCTATGTGGTGCAGCCCCGTCAGTTCCGGCAGACCCAGGAGGGTTACAGCGCCAGTGTAAAGGATGATGCCGCCCATGCCTGGGTGGAAATCTGGCTGGAGGAAGTGGGATGGATGCCCGTGGAGATGACACCGGGCTATGGGGGGGCATCGTATGCCCTCTCCGGGCAGGAGCAGTGGGATCTTCCCAAGACGCCGGAAGGCGAACTGCCGGAGGAAAGGGATTCCATTCTCTCTGAAGACAGGGGGCAGCAGGCGGAAGCCACTCCTGCTCCTTCCGCGTTCCCCGGGAACTCTTCTCAGGCGGAGGAGCCTGCAGCGGGAGACAGGGCTGGATCCCCCGGGCTTCCCGCCGCCGGACCTGCCGTCATGGGCAGTTCTGCCGTCCAGGGCGCAGAGGAGGGCTGGGGCTTTGCCGGGGAGGGCGGCTGGGCTGTTTTCGGACAGAACGGCAGCCTGCGGGTGAGCCATGTGGTCCTGGCGCTGTTGGGATTTGGGGCGGCGGTGGGAGCCGCATGGCTGGCGGCGGCCGGACTGCGCCGCCACAGAGGCGCCTGGTGGGAGAGACTTAGGACAGAGATCGAGAGCGGCAGCGCCAGGAAGGCGGTGAAGGCCGTGAACAGAAGACTGTATAAGCGGCTGAGAGCCAAACGGGCTGGGCTGTTGTCCCTGAGATCGGACCAGGAGTATCTGACGGCGCTGGAACGGCAGTTCCCCGGAATCGACCGGGAGGATTGGGAGAACTATCTGGAAGTGGTCAGGAAAGCGGTTTATTCCCGGGAGGAGATCAGTCCGGGGCAGGCCAGGGAATGTTATGCCCTGCTGCGGCGGACGGGGATGAAAGAAGTTTGTATTTCACATAAACATCTTCCACATAAGAAGTGTTCGAAGGTGGCAAGATAAAAGATAAAATTTATATTGGACAGGGCTGCCGGCGGGCGGCAATCAGGAGGAAACCTTGGGCAACGGGGAAGAGCGGAGAGCGATAACGAAGAACGTTGAGGTAATAGAGAAAATAGAGAAAAAGGAAACAATGGAGACAAGGGAGAGGGAAGAACCGCAGGAGGACGGGATGTACCGGGACATGGAGGATATGGAAGCCCTGGAACGCCGGCGGATTCAGAAGAGAAGGGAGCACATGCTGGAGATGCGCCGGAGAAAGCGGCGGCAGGAAGTGCTTCGCAGCTGGACCCTGCTGATCGCCGGAGGGCTGGTGATGGCTGGGCTGGCAGTGTGGGGACTGGCAAGGCTTGTGGCAGAACCGGGCGGGGAGGAGGGAAAAACGCCGGGCGGGGAGAACCTGCAGGAAAGCGCCGCCGGGCAGGAAGAGCAGACGGGCGGCATATCCGGTGCGGGTCCGGGGAAGGGAAGAGAGCATGTGCCTCCGGGAAAGGGGAATGCTGCGGCAGAAAATCTCTCCGGGGAAAATCCATCGGAGGAGCAAGGAGAACAGCCCTCTGAAGATAAGCCTTTGACGGTCCCTTTTACCTTCAGGCCCCGGGTCACGGAACATACTGTCGGATTCCCGGAGGAGGGCAGGGGCGTATATAGTACCAGCGGCATACTGATAGATGTGGAAGCGGAGGAGATTATAGC
Source organism: Lachnospiraceae bacterium (assembly GCA_011959105.1). Taxonomy (GTDB): domain Bacteria; phylum Bacillota; class Clostridia; order Lachnospirales; family Lachnospiraceae; genus Acetatifactor. The sequence goes on from BLLU01000226.1 coordinate 24,242, forward strand.
GGGGCGTGAGCCCTTTAGGCGCATCAATCCGGCGTCCATGACCAAGATTCTCACCCTGCTGGTGGCGGCGGAGCATGTGACGGATTTGCAGGATACCTTCACCATGACTGTGGAGATCACGGATTACAGTTATATACATGACTGCAGCACTGCCGGATTTTCCGTGGGGGACGTGGTGACTGTGGAGGAGTTGATGTATGGAACCATCCTGCCTTCCGGCGCGGACGCGGCTCTGGCGCTGGCGGAGTATGTGGCAGGCTCCCAGGAGGCCTTTGTGGAACTGATGAATCAAAAGCTGGAACAGCTGGGGCTGTCCGACAGCGCCCACTTCACCAACTGCGTGGGATTGTATGATGAAAACCACTATTGTACGGTATATGATATGGCTTTGATTCTCAAGGCAGCTTCGGACAATGAACTGTGCCGGAAAGTGTTGTCGGCCCGCAAATATACCACATCCATTGCCACAGAGCAGCAGCCCGAGGGGATCTTGCTGTCCAATTTGTTTTTGCGGCGTATCGAGGACAAGGACACCCACGGGGAAGTGCTGTGTGCCAAGACCGGTTTTGTGAACCAGTCCGGAAGCTGCGCGGCCAGCCTGGCGGCGGATTATCAGGGGCGGGAGTATCTCTGTGTTACCGTCGGTTCCATCAGCAGTTGGGCTTGTATCTATGATCATGTGGAAATCTACCAGGCATTTTTGCCCGGCAGGCAGGAGTAATTGATAGCTATATGCGGAATTCATACAGGAGGTTCCGGCGGGAAGGCCGGAGGACAGAAAAATGCATAACGAAAAGGAATTACAGAGAAGGCTTCGCTTCTTACAGTTAAAAAAGTGGAAAAGAGGATTGGTGGAGTATCTGGTCATCACAGCGGCAACCCTGATTATGGTGGTGGGGGTACATTTTTTCAAGTTTCCCAACAACTTTTCCTTCGGCGGCGTCACCGGCGTGGCGGTGGTGCTGGGGGAAGTGTGGAACTACTCGGCGGCCACATACACCTTTATCATCAATATGGCCCTGTTGGTGCTGGGTTTTCTGTTTTTGGGAAAGGAGTTCGGGGTCAAGACGGTCTATGTCAGCCTGCTTACCTCCGTGGGTCTGGAACTTCTGGAGAAATGGTTCCCCCTGACGGCTCCTCTCACTGCCCAGCCGGTACTGGAATTGATCTTTGCCATCTTCCTTCCGGCCCTGAGCGCCGCAATCCTGTTCAATATCGGGGCATCCGGGGGCGGGACGGACATCCTGGCCATGATCCTGAAAAAGCATACCAATTTTTCCATCAGCGCCGCCCTGTTCCTGGTGGATTTCGTCATTGTGCTGGCTTCCTGCTTTGTATTTGACATTCAGACGGGCCTCTTTTCCCTGACGGGCCTGCTGGCCAAATCACTGGTGATCGATAATGTGATTGAGAGCATCAACCTGTGTAAGGCCTTTATGATCGTCTGTGACGATCCGGAGCCCATCTGTGACTATATCTGCGGCGAACTGGGGCGCAGCGCCACCATTTACCGGGCGGAGGGGGCGTACTCCCACCATGCGAAAATCATGATACTAACCGTGACCAAGCGGGGGCAGGCCGTCCAGCTTCGGAACTTTGTGCGCCGAACCCAGCCCCATTCTTTTATCACCATTTTCAATTCCAGCGAGATCATAGGAAAGGGATTCCGGGGGCTGAACTGATGAACCCGGGCAGAGCGGGACAGAGGCGGCCCTGCCGGGAACGGCCTGCTTTGCCGTGGGATGTATAAAATCAAATACATGCGGTGAAAGACTGCCTGGAATGTCTTGACAAGAAGGCAAGCCTATTGTGTAATAAAGTAGAATCTAGCCTGTATGAAAATTTTATTATATGGTAGGAGGAGAAAAAATGGGAGAAGGACATAAGAAGGGTCTGAACGCGGAACTGGTATGGGAGGACCTGGAGAATTGCTGCAAGGGTGAGGCCATGTGCAGGGTATGCCAGGGAAAGGGCTGCACCATCGGTTTTGCCAAACAGTGCATCAAAGACTATCAGAGAGAGCCGAAAAGGGAGGTTCCGGGCGGTGTGAAACATGTTCCCACCATGGACTTCAAGGTTTATGACGAATGCGGACTGGAGACGGCCATAGCTCATATTCTGAAGGAATGCAAGGATTGTAAGGAGGACCATTCGGAGAACTGCATTATCAATGTGATTCGCAACTGTTACGAAGTAGGGCTGCTGGGGGAGGCGCATCCCTATGAGGGAAGCGCGCTCCAGTATCTGATGTTTCTGAAAGCCGATTTTCCCGATAAGGCGGCGCATATAGCGGAACTTTATATGAATTGACAGGATATGGGGAGAAGAGGCGTTTTGCTGCCGGGGGAAGAAGGAGTCCGAGCCGAATCTCGGATATCAGGAAACCAGGAGGTAATATGTACAAAGCAGATGAGACAAGATATGATAAGATGCCATATAACCGATGCGGCAAAAGCGGGCTGAAGCTGCCGGCCCTCTCCCTGGGGATGTGGCACAACTTCGGGTCTGTCAATGATCTGGAGAATATGAAGAAGATTCTTTTTGAGGCATTTGACTGCGGCATTACCCATTTTGACCTGGCCAATAACTATGGCCCGGTATACGGGAGCGCGGAAGAAAATATGGGCAGAATCCTGAGATCGGATCTGATGCCCTACCGCAAAGAGATGGTGATATCCACCAAGGCAGGATATGATATGTGGAAGGGCCCCTACGGGGACGGGGGATCCCGTAAATATCTGATGACCAGCCTGGATGAAAGCCTGAAAAGGCTGGGGCTGGACTATGTGGACATTTTCTATCACCACAGACCGGATCCGGACACTCCCATGGAGGAGACCATGGCTGCTCTGGATCAGATTGTGCGGTCAGGCAAGGCCTTGTATGTGGGGATATCCAATTACAACCGGGAGCAGACCCGGGAGGCTTGCCGCATTCTGCGGGAGCAGGGGACGCCGTTCATCATCAATCAGCTTTCCTATTCCATGCTGAACCGATGGATCGAGAGGGACGGAGTAAAGGATTATCTCTATGAAAACGGCATCGGATGCATTGCCTTCAGCCCTCTGGCCCAGGGTATCCTTACGGGCAAATACCTTGAGGGAATTCCTGCGGATTCCAGGGCAGGAAGCGGTAAAAGTCCCTTTCTGCGGGGCAGTGATCTCTCCGAGGACACACTGGAGAAGGTGAGGGCTTTGCAGGAGATTGCCAGGGAGCGGGGCCAGTCCCTGACGCAGATGGCGCTGGCCTGGATTCTGCGGGACGGGAAAGTAGCATCCGTTCTGATCGGCGCCAGCAGGCCGGAGCAGATCCGGGAAAACTGCAGGGCGCTGGACAATATCATTTTCTCTTCGGAAGAAAGTGACAGAATAGATGAGATTCTGAGGTGAGACGGGGAACCGTGAACGCCGTCAGACCACCGAAGGGGCTTGACAGCCCCTTCGGATAGGACTCTATCCCTCAATGGGGATATAATGCTTTTTTTCCTCCACCGCCGCCGGCTGTTCCTTTGGAATATGGAAAGTCAGGATGCCGTTCTCGTACTTGGGGTGGATATCTTCCTCTCTCACATGGGTTCCCACATAGAAGCTGCGGCTCATGCTCCCGGCATAGCGTTCCCGCCTTACATAATTGCCGTTCTCGTTCTTTTCGTCCCGGTCCAGGCTCTTTTCCGCGCTGACAGTCAGTGCGCCGTTGTCAAGCCGCATCCGAATCTGGTCCTTTTTATAGCCGGGCAGGTCAATATCCACCACATAACCGTCCTCCGTCTCCTGGACATCGGTTTTCATCAGGTTTTTGGCGTTCTTGCCATACAGAGCCCTGTCGATCTCCGGGAATCCCAATTCCCCCATAAGACTGTCAAACAAATTCTCTCTGAAAATACTGGGCATCATCATAAGTCATAACTCCTCTCTGTTTTATTATAGTCAGGCATTGCAGGTAAAATCGGCATGTTGTCTGCCGGAACAGGGTATAGAATCTTACTATTCCTCTTGTTCTATTAGTAATATAACACGTATTCTAGCACTCGTCAACAGGGAGCGCTGATAAATTAATAAAATTTCTGTGAAATCCCCTAAATTTGATTATGGAGTCTCTGAGTGTAAAGTATTCCCTGCATGGCGGGAATGATACAAGGTAATTCATACCCGTTGCCCATGATAGAGGTAAGAAAACAAAAAGCAAAATAGTTATTGACATCTAAGTGAGGTTAGCATATACTAACTAATGAGACAGGAAATAAATTACAAATCGGTAAATGTCCGATACCCAGAAGGTAATTGAAAAGGAGGAGTCATTATGCCCTTGACAATGGCAAAAGAAGGTGAAGTAAATGTGATCAGGAAAGTCGGAGGCCGGGAGGAGACCCGCAGGTTTCTGGAGGGGCTGGGCTTTGTAGCAGGCGGACTGGTGACAGTGGTCTCCGCCATGGGCGGCAATGTGATCGTCAATGTGAAGGAAGCGCGGGTGGCCATAGGGAAGGATATGGCCCGCAAGATTCTGATATGAAGACGGACAGTTGTGAAAACGGTCTGATTGGACAAAAGGGATTTCGCGATTGCTTTTTGTTTGATGTTAGAAGGAAGAGAAAGGAGAGGCATGTATGAGGACATTGAGGGAAGTGCCTGTAGGCGGGACGGCTATCGTGAAGAAGCTGGCGGGAGAAGGCCCCGTGAGGCGCAGGATCATGGACATGGGCATTACCAGGGGAGTGGAAGTGTATGTCAGGAAAGTGGCTCCGTTGGGGGATCCCCTGGAGGTGACAGTCAGGGGGTATGAACTTTCCCTGCGGAAGGCGGATGCGGAGATGATTCAGGTGGAGTAAATTTTTGCACGTTGGTTAGTTTGTACTAATAAAAGTAAGAGATATAGAAGGAGGAAGAACATGTCTGTAAAAATTGCGCTGGCAGGCAATCCCAACTGCGGCAAGACCACATTATTTAATGCTTTGACCGGCTCCAACCAGTTTGTGGGCAACTGGCCGGGGGTGACGGTGGAGAAAAAGGACGGCAGGCTGAAAGATACGTTTGGCTCCCGGGAGGCTGTTATTATAGATCTGCCGGGCATTTACTCCCTGTCTCCCTATACTCTGGAGGAAGTGGTGGCTCGGGATTATCTGACCGGCCAGCGGCCCGACGCTGTCTTAAACATAGTGGACGGCACCAATCTGGAGCGGAACCTGTACCTGTCCACCCAACTGCTGGAACTGGGTATTCCTTTGGTCATGGCGGTAAACATGGCGGATGTGCTGGAGAAAAGCGGCGTCAAAATCCATACGGAAAAGCTGTCCCAAAAGCTGGGTTGCCCGGTGATTAAAATCTCCGCCCTGAAGGGAACCGGCGTGGACGAGGCAGTGCGGAAAGCCATATCTGCAGCCGTGGAGAAAAAATCCACAGCCCCGGTACATATATTTGACGCTGCCATTGAGGGCGCCATCGGGACCGTAACCGAAAAACTGGAAGGCGCGGTGCCGGAGGAACAAAAAAGATTTTACGGCATCAAACTGTTGGAGCGGGATCCTAAAATTTCCACACAGTTTGCCAATATTTCGGAGGTGGAGGCGGAGGCCGCAAAACTGGAAAAAGCCTATGAGGATGATATGGAGAGCATTATCACCAACGCCCGCTACGAGTACATCGCTTCTGTCATGGAGGACTGCTGTACCAGGAAAAGCAAAGGTGGTTTAAGCATTTCCGACAGGATTGACCGAGTGGTCACCAACAGGTGGGCAGCGCTGCCTCTCTTTGCGGCGGTGATGGTTCTGGTGTACTATATTTCTATCTCTACGGTGGGGACCTGGGCTACGGACTGGACCAATGACGGATTGTTTGGAGAAGGCTTCCATTTCCTGGGTATCAGCGGAACTTATGACGAAGACACGGCAGCCTATGCCCGGGAAAAGGTCTGGACCCGGGAGGTCAGGGCGGCCATAGACGGGGCTGCCGATGCAGGCGTGCCAGGCAGTGAGGAACTCCTGAGAGCTCTGGGGGAAGAGGATTTGGGTGGGTTTGCGGAGGCATACGGCATTTATGGCGCTTCCCTGGAAAAAGCCGGGTTTGATATTTCCCGCATGGTGGACGCTGCCCTGGATGGGGCGCCGGATCCTGCCGCTTACGGCCTGTGGGTTCCCGGCATACCGGTGCTGGCGGCGGAGGGGCTGGAAAAAGCCGATTGTGCCCCCTGGCTGCAGAGCCTGATCGTGGAGGGCATCATCGGAGGCGTGGGAGCCGTGCTGGGTTTTGTGCCCCAGATGCTGGTGTTGTTTGGGTTTCTGGCATTTCTGGAGGCATGCGGTTATATGGCCAGGGTGGCGTTTATTATGGACCGGATTTTCCGCAGGTTCGGACTTTCCGGCAAATCCTTTATCCCCATGCTGATCGGCTCCGGATGCGGCGTGCCCGGCATCATGGCCTCCCGGACCATTGAGAGCGACAGGGACCGCAAGATGACCATTATGACCACTACTTTCATTCCCTGCGGCGCCAAGATGCCCATTATCGCACTGATCGCCGCCGCTCTGTTTGACAATGCCTGGTGGCTGGCCCCCAGCGCCTATTTTATCGGCGTGGCCGCCATCATATGTTCCGGTATTCTTCTGAAAAAGACCAAAATGTTTGCGGGAGATCCGACCCCCTTTGTCATGGAACTGCCCGCCTACCACTGGCCCACGGTGGGCAATGTGCTGCGGAGCATGTGGGAGAGGGGCTGGTCTTTTATCAGGAAGGCGGGTACCATTATTCTCCTGTCCTCCATGGCCATATGGGCGGGCTCCCGCTTCGGCGCAGTGGATGGACGCCTGCTGTTTGACGGGGAGATGGAACTTGAGAACAGTGTTCTGGGGATCATCGGCGGGGGCCTCAGTTGGATTTTTGCTCCCCTGGGGTTTGGCAGCATCCGCGCCACCATCGCAACCATTATGGGGCTGGTGGCCAAAGAGGAGGTAGTGGGCGTGTTCGGTGTGCTGGACTTTGAGGGCATGTCCCGTCTGGCGGCTTACTCCTTCCTGGTGTTTAACTTGCTGTGCGCACCCTGCTTTGCAGCCATGGGCGCCATCCGGCGGGAGATGAACCATGCAAAATGGTTCTGGTTTGCCATCGGGTATCAGTGCGGCCTGGCCTATGTGGCCTCCCTGTGTATCTATCAGATCGGCATGTTCTTTACAGGGGCCTTCGGAATTGGTACAATAATAGCATTCCTGCTGCTGGCCGGCTTTCTGTATCTGCTCTGCAGGCCCGGCAGGGAATCAGCGGAACTATAAACAGCGGATTCCCGGAGGTGCACTGATGCATACGGAGACGCCCAGGCGGCGCCGTATGCATCATGGGTAAAGTGTACCGGAGGGAATCAGCGGAACTATAAATAGGAGGTCAAGGAATGGGTACGATACTTGTTTTGGCGGCGCTGGCCGTCCTTGTAGGTCTGATCATCAGGGGCATGGTGCGGGATCGGAAAAACGGGAAGTCCCCCAAATGCGGCGGGGACTGTGGCCGCTGCGGCGGCTGTCATTAGTTAGTAAGAAAAGGGATTTTGAAATGATTATCAGACAATATCAACCAACAGACTGCAAAGAATTGGCAGAACTTTTTTATAATACGATTCATACAGTGAACGCAAAAGATTACACAAAAGAGCAATTAGACGTATGGGCAACAGGACAGGTAGATCTGAAAAAATGGAATCGGTCACTTCAAGAGCATTTCAGTATTGTTGCAGTTGATGATGTGATTGTAGGATTTGGAGATATGGATAAGACAGGTTATCTTGACCATTTATATGTTCATCCAGATTATCAAGGAAAAGGAATTGCCACTGCCATATGTAATCAGTTGGAATCGGCAGTAAAAGAGAATATTGTTACTCATGCTTCCATAACAGCAAGAACCTTTTTTGAAAAAAGAGGATATAAAGTTGTTAAAGAACAGCAGGTAGAGCGACAAGGAATTTTTTTGACGAATTTTGTTATGATAAAGGAGCGAAACTTTCAAGTTGCAGAATTGTAGCCAAAAGAAAACGGAATAACCGCTGCTGTCCGTGGAGGGTGGCGGCCACCCTCCGACAGGACCATCAAGCAGATAGGGCACAGTATCCATTGTTGCCTACTCATTTCTATTATCCTTCGTTTGAGACAATTTCTCATTCATTTTTCTTACATTATATCTGCCTATACCAAACTGTATTATCCATATAACTACAAAAATTAAAGCGAAAATCCCAAAATAAATTAAAAATCCAACTACACTATGCTCCATCCAATATGCAAAATAAGCGATTGGCAGCATTATTACTGAAATAATTGAAAAGTAAATTCCTGTCTGCTTTACAATGCTCCAACGATCCATTTCCCATATTACTGAACTTGCCGCAAATCCCACACCTAATATTCCACAAAGAATTGTTTGCAAAATGACAGCATTAATTTCATTTCCCATAAGTGATATGAGTTTGGGGACACAAGGCGAGTAATATCCATTTGCCCAACCAAGAGAAATCAAGATTGTAATTAAATAGCCCATTGTAATTCCAAGTGGAAAACCTAAAAGACTACGCTTAATAATTTTCTTTTTCATAACATTCACCTCATATTCCTAATATCTTTTTTAGTCTTGGAACATAGCGTCTGGATACATATGTTGTTATTCCATTTGACAATTTAACGCAAATTGTACCTGTAAAACTCAAGTCAAAATTATTGACTTTTTTTAAGTTTATAATTTCTGAATTTGATATACGAATGAATTGATTAGAGGGTAATCGATTTTCTATCTCATATAACCTAAGTCGAAGAATATATTCCCCTTTGTTAGTAACTGCAAAAACTTTTCCAGAATTTGCGTAAATACGAATCAAATCTGTCTGTTCCAATATTTCAATTTTTTCATCTTTATGACCAGAAATTATTTGTGAGGCATCTTCTGAAAGTTTTTTTACAATGTTGCTCACATCTTCTGTCATTGAAGCAGTCAGTATAATTACTTTGGGGTCGATATATGAACTGTCAATTTTAATTTCGACCTGCATGATAATCACCTCCTTCTTTTTTACTTACAATGTCATTATAAGTAAAGCAGATAATGGTTTCAATGGATTTGCGATAGTTGGTTGATTTCAAAACACAACTGGTCAAAAATCTGTTCTGAGTTCTTAATATGAATAGCGGCAGAGAGTTCTCCCTGCCGCCTTTTTAACTTATGCAAAGATAATTTCCTTTTCTACAATTTCCTTTGCACACGCTTGTATGTTATTTATCCGCTGCACCCATTCTAAGGCGTTTTCTGCTTTTAACTGCTCCGTGATACCCTGCGCCCGTTTCATCTGCGCTGTAAGTCTTTCCATACGCTCCTGCGCTTGTTTATCTATATCGGCAAGGTAAGTGTTCAGCTTGCCGCTTATAAGTAGCGTTGTGTATGTATTTCTTCGATATTCTTTCAGATACCGCAAGTGTCGCTGTCCTCACAAACCGATAGGCTGTTCTTTTTCGGCTGGTAAGATAAGACAAGGAATATAATAATCTCCTTGCAGTTCATACCGCAGACCATTTTTATCATCGTAAATATACTTGTCCATTGAAAAATCCTCCGTTATGATATATTCGCACATACATCACAGTTCTCCGATTGCCACACTAAGTTATATCTTGTTATGAGATTTTCTTGCCCTTGCATTTGCCCTTATGAGCAATGAGGAAAAGAGTAAACTTGTGTGTTACCGTATAAAGAGATAAAGCGAACACATTGCGATAAATCCTTTGTTTTCAAGGTTTTTGGAGGATTTTATTAAAACACTGTAACCTCTGTTGAGAGGTCATAATTTACTGATATTCAAATTCACATTTGTCAGTTCATTATTCATTCAGCAAATCTTTGACAGTGCTCCAATCAATCACCGGAACATTATGCGCACCGGAAGAAGTTTTTTTACTTTTTGCAGTGAGTTTTACCACGTTCCACACCAGACATATTATGGCAGCCGCCACACCTAAAGCTAAAATTCCTGCTGCTGCAGAAAGGGTCAAATACTCCATGTCAGTAAAATAGTGTCCAAGCACAGCGATGATACTGATAACTCCACTCACCACCAGGCAGACAATCGGATTCTCAAACATTTTCTTTTTCAGACCCGATACCGCCCATGACTGGGGCTGGCTGCAATGAGGACATTTATCACAAAAATCAGTTGTAAATATATTCTTCTCCACGGCATTCTTATGAGTATCCTTTATTTTCCGAACAAGATTTTCATGGGCCCGTCTGCGCAGTTTTTCCTCACGCTCATCGTTTAATGTCTTAAAATTGCTGTTATCCGTAGCTTCCATGCCCATAATAACCGCTTTCAGTGAACCGCTGTGTTTCCCGCAGTGTTCACATTGAAATGAATATGGCACTTCTGCCTTCTCGCTCCTTGTGTGCCGATAATAAGTTCCCATTATGTTATCCTCTCTTTCATCATATTTCAGCGGAAGAAGAAACGCCCCTGCTGTATTTCCTTCCGCCAGACTGTAATATAAATAATTACCCTTTAGTTTACCACCACAACACCTGTTTGTAAAACTATTTATTCAAATCCTTCAATAAGTCTTTTGGTTAAATCCTGAAAAATCTGCTGCACCCGGGGCCATGTATGGTTTTTGGGTATTGATTACGCATTGTACTGTCAGAAGGAGTATACGGATTTTCAGATTCAGATGGTCATTGAGGATATGAATGATATGGAGGTGTTTCTGTCCGAAGAACCGATGGTGGTTCGGATCACGGGGATAATCGGGTATTCGCCTGTAATTCAGAATATGCCTCAGAATTACAACATCCTGAACCGGCTGGTCCCCATCACCTTCCAGGGAAGCTGGTGGTGGGGACAGGCGGATTTTTACCAGTATTATGATCTGAAAAATGCGGCAGAGGATCCTTCGGTGGATCTGACGACATATGACCTGCCTGTTCTGGAGGAGCATATGTATCATGTTATTCGGGGAAAGGATACCTATATGCTGATTGAATTGAAGTAGGAAAAAGTTTGATTGGCCTCCCGAATCTTTTAAGCGGCTTCCCCGGATGTTTTCCCGGGATTCATCAGGTCCAGGAAAAAGCAGGTATAAGTCATCTGCATATAGGGACGGATCCATAACATACCCACACCGCAGGAGAGCAGCGCCAGCAGTAACAGGGGTAAGAAACTCACATGCAGATAAAACAGGCGTCCTTTGTGGCCCCGCATGACCTGCATGCTGCTGCGGAGCAGCTGCTCTGCCGAGTAATCGGGGAAGTCCAGCATCAGATAGTAACACTGGGAAAATACCAGCAGAAACAGGGTACTGATAATCATGGCGGCGGAGGAGGCCAACAGGGCTCCCATGAGCCAGCCTGTGGATCTGGTCTGCAGGAACATCCCGAAACAGATGTTGTAGGGCAGCAGCGTTACCAGATTGACAAGCACAAAGACGCCGGACAGAGACAGGCATTTCCGAAACTGCCATTTGTACCCATAAAACAGGTTGCCTATGTCATAACTGCGCCTGCAGGCCATGTTCAGGAAGAACAGCGCATAGCCTGCGGACAGGATGTTGGTGAAAAGGGAGATACCCGAATGGGACAGCAGGGAGATCAACATGCGCGGCAGCGGAGACAGGGTAAGAATCACCTGAGATACTCCCAAAACACTGTTGACAGCCATGGACAATGCCATTGTGACCATATTGCCCAGGAACAGGATCAGCATGGCGTAGCCATAGCGGCCTTCCAGCAGATTCTTGGCCTGGGATTTCAATTCGGAAGAGGTCATATACTGCGCGTTCATATGTCAGAAATCCTTTCTAATTGATAAAATACTTTTTGCCTCAGTCAGTGGGGAAGAGTTCGTTCAGATCAATGCCATAAGCCTTCTCAAATAATTCGTCATAACTCTGTCCGTACATACTCTCGGAATAACGGTTGAGCCGATCCCGGTATTCAGGGTCGCGCAGCATACCGGGCATCATGGCAAACACCGCGCCGTAAATAAGCACGGAAAAAGCCAGTCCCACACAGGAGGTGGCTATGCCGGTGACGGCAAAAGTGTCCATGTGCCGGCCCTTGCGGTAAGACAGGACGGCAAACAGAATGCCCAGCGCCCCCAGGGGCAGCGGCAATATGGCTGTGCAGACGGTCAACAGGGAACAGATGCCCAGGACCAGTGAGGCAACGGTAAATGGGTTCCTGCGCCGGGCAGGAGGGGTTTGGCGATAGTCCATAATGAATGCTCCTCAAAAATGTTCGCAGACTTTCCCATGTGGAACCTGCTGTTTAAATGCATCTTACCATTATTTTGTACAGATGGCAAATATATCTGAAAGATTTAACGGATTTTTTATCCGTGAGATAGCAAGTTCCCATTTTATTTCTTGAAATGAACCTGGAAAATCTGGTATAGTAATAACAGACAGCATATGCTTCGAAAGCGTCCTGCTGCAAGCCGGGACGCAATGCGGCAGGGCTTGCGTCATGGACTTTGTGCGGTGACGGTAAAGTGCAGGGCCGGAGGATATGCGGAACTAAAAATTTAGGAAGGCATGGATACAGATGGATATTCTACAGACAATCAAAGAAGAACTACAGGTGGAGAAATGGCAGGTGGAAGCCGCCGTCAAGCTGATCGACGAGGGCAATACCATTCCCTTTATCTCCCGTTACCGCAAAGAGGCCACCGGCTCTCTGAACGACGAGCAGCTTCGTGATCTCCATGAGCGCCTGCAGTATCTGCGCAATCTGGAGGAGAAAAAGCAGCAGGTGCTGGGCAGCATCGAAGAGCAGGGCAAGCTGACCGAGGAACTCAGGGAAAAGATATTGGCGGCGCAGACTCTGGTGGCAGTGGAGGATCTGTACAGACCCTACCGCCCCAAGAGAAAGACCCGGGCCAGTGTGGCCAGGGAGAAGGGGCTGGAACCTTTGGCCCAGACCATTCTGGCTCAGGAGATTCGCACGCCGCTGGAGGAAGAGGCGGAGAAATATATAGCAGAGGAAAAAGGGGTGGCTACGGCCCGGGAGGCATTGCAGGGGGCCATGGACATCCTGGCGGAACAGATATCCGACGATGCGGATCACCGTACTTACATCCGCCAGGCAACGGCGGAGGAAGGAATTCTGTGCAGCGAGGCCAAAGACGAGAAGGCCCAGACCGTGTACGAGATGTACTATCATTTTGAGGAGCCGGTGAAAAAGATTGCCGGACACAGAGTGCTGGCTCTGAACCGGGGAGAGGCGGAGAAGGTGCTCACCGTAAAACTCACCGCTCCGGAGGAACGCATTCTGCGGTATCTGGAAAAACAGCTTCTTAAGGCGGAGAACCCGGTGACTACGCCGGTACTCAAAGCCGTGTGCCAGGATGCCTATGAGCGGCTGATCGCCCCCGCCATTGAGCGGGAGATTCGCAACGATCTCACGGAGAAAGCGGAGGACGGGGCTATTACCGTGTTCGGCAAGAACCTGGAACAGCTGCTGCTGCAGCCTCCCATCGCCGGCAAGGTGGTGCTGGGATGGGATCCTGCTTTCCGCACCGGCTGCAAACTGGCGGTGGTAGACGCCACCGGAAAAGTACTGGACACCAAGGTCATCTATCCCACTGCCCCTCAGAACAAGGTGACGGAGGCCAAGGCGGAGTTAAAGCGCCTGATCGGCAAATATCAGGTGGACCTGATTTCTGTGGGCAACGGCACGGCTTCCCGGGAGTCCGAGCAGGTGATTGTGGAATTGCTTAAAGAACTGGACCGCCCGGTACAATATGTGATCGTCAACGAGGCCGGCGCTTCCGTGTATTCTGCCAGCAAGCTGGCCACGGAGGAATTTCCCAATTTTGACGTGGGCCAGCGCAGTGCCGCATCCATTGCCCGCAGGCTCCAGGACCCTCTGGCGGAACTGGTGAAGATAGATCCCCAGTCCATCGGCGTGGGGCAGTATCAACATGATATGAATCAGAAAAAACTGGGGGAAGCCCTGGGGGGCGTGGTGGAAGACAGCGTGAACAAAGTGGGCGTGGACCTGAATACCGCCTCCGTATCCCTGCTGGAATACATATCCGGTATCAACAAGACCATAGCCAGGAATATTGTGGATTACCGGGAGGCCAATGGCCGCTTCACCAACCGAAAGCAGCTTTTGAAAGTGCCCAAACTCGGCCCCAAGGCCTATGAACAGTGCGCCGGCTTTATGCGGATTCTGGATGGGGAGAATCCCCTGGATGCCACCAGCGTACATCCCGAGTCCTATGAGGCGGCTTTGAAGCTGCTGGACAAGCTGGGCCTCACCATGGAAGATGTGAGGGAAGCCCAGAAAAAGGCAGCGGCGGATAAGGCGGCAGGCAGGAAAGCCCCGGCGGCAGAAAGCCGCGAGTCCCGCCCCGCCCGGAGAAAGCAGGGAAAAACCATCCAGGTAAGCAATACCAACACCGCCATGGGAAAGGCTTTGGCGGCGGCCATGGGCGGTATGACAGCGGCTTCCGATGACGGTCTGGGGGATGCCCAGAGCGGAAAGAGCCGGAACGGGGCCGGAAAGGGACGCGGTGAGGCTGCCGGTCCCCGGGAGGCAGATATTGCCGGAAGCGGGAGCCGGGTCAGCAGTCTGGAAAAGCGGGTCAGGAACAAGGAGCAGCTGGCCCGGGAACTGGGAATCGGCGAGATTACCCTGACGGATATTTTAAGGGAGTTGGAGAAGCCGGCCAGAGATCCCCGGGACGACATGCCCAGACCCATCCTGCGCAGTGACGTGCTGGATATGAAGGATTTAAAGCCGGGCATGGTTTTGAAGGGCACGGTGCGCAATGTCATTGATTTTGGGGCCTTCGTGGATATCGGCGTACATCAGGACGGCCTGGTGCATATTTCCCAGATCACGGAGAAGTACATAAAGCACCCTCTGGAGGCGGTAAGCGTGGGAGATATTGTGGATGTACAGGTGCTGGACGTGGATCTGCAGAAAAAGCGGATTTCACTCACAATGAAGATTAAAAAACAATGACGCAAAAGCGGAAAGCGGCGGAGAGGAACAGGTAAATGAATAAAGTTACGGAACTGCAGAGAAATAACAGGATGGCAATGCTGACCCATATGATCACATATTTGGTAATGATCCTTCTGGTCATGGTCCAGGTGGTAAAGGGGGAAGCATCTCCGGCCTATGGGATTATCTTAGGTGTGGTGGGAGCCGCACCGGTGATTCTGGAGTTTGTTTTCTGGAGCAGGAACAGAGATACAGGCATGATCAAGCATCTGACTGCCATTGGTTTCGCTGTCTTTTACACAATATGCCTGTTCACAGAGGCAGGGCCCACAGAGGCAGGGCCTCTGGTATTCATATTTGTGATTCCCATGGTTTTTGTGGTGTCTGTTTACAATGATATACGCTACCAGCTTCTCATCAACACAGGTACCGTCCTGGAAAACCTGCTTGTGGTGGTGTTGGGGGCCATGACCGGGCGGTTCGGATATCTGGGGATGGAGGCGGCGGTGGTACAGGTGCTGGTCATGTGCCTTGTGGCGGCCTACTCCATCTTTACCACCAGGACGCTGAAGGAGAATACAGAGCAAAGGATCGGGGATATCTCCCGGTCACAGCAGCAGATGGAACTGCTTCTGCAGGCCAATTCCCAATTATCCGAAAAGCTGACGGAGGGTATCAATGCCATTCACGGAAAGGTGGAAGAATTGAGCAGTGCATCCAAAGCGACCAAGACAGCCATGAAAGAGGTGTCGGAGGGGGCGGACCACACGGCCAGGCATGTGAACAGCCAGAAACAGCAGACTGAAGCCATACAGGAGAAAGTGGACCGGGTTCATGACGCATCAGAGCAGATCGGTGTAAATATGCGGCACACCATGGAAGCCCTGGATGCCGGAAACCGGAATGTGGCGGCACTGGTGGGGCAGGTGGAAATCTCCGTGGAAAACGGCGCGCAGGTGGGACAGAAGCTGGAAGCCCTGGGACATTATATGGAAAAAATGCATACCATCGTGGAACTGATCGGCGGCATTACTGCCCAGACCAGTATGCTGGCGCTGAATGCCAGCATTGAGGCGGCCCGGGCGGGTGCTGCGGGCAGAGGCTTTTCGGTGGTGGCTACGGAGATCTCGGACATGGCGGCCCGCACCAGGGAGGCTACGGCCAATATCACGGGTCTGATCGGGGATGTCACTGCCTCTATACAGGAAGTCATGGGAGTCATCGCCGGCATGGTTTCCGGTATAGACCAGGAACGGCAGGGAGCCCTGCGGGCGGAAGAGAGTTTTCAGTCTATCCGAAACAATGCTCAGGCAGTCAGCGGCAGTATGGAGAATCTGGTAAAAATGGTGGGGGAATTGGACGATTCCAATCAGATGATTGTGGATTCGGTGCAGACCATCTCCTCCATCTCCGAGGAGGTAGCGGCTCATGCGGGAGAGACCATGCATGGGGAGGAGAAAAACGCTCTTATTATGGAAGAAATTGTCTGTATTATGCAGGAACTGGTAGATCTGGCAAAGCAGAAGCAGCCCCGGGCCTCTTAAGGCGGGACAAATTGCTGGAATACGCCCGCCATGGCAGGATTTGCTGTGCCATGGCGGGCGTATGAGGTATAAAAGATTTATTTCCCGGCTTTGATAATGGGACTCAGGGGCTTATAGATCAATAAAGTGACCAGGGAGACGACTCCGCCCTTGATCAGGTTCATGGGGGCCACGCAGCAGGCCACGAAGCCGATGATGCCGCTGTCGTCGTTCATCAGAGGATTGACGGCTTGGCCCATGGCCAGAATGTTTTCCAGAGGCAGCCCAAAGAGTTTGGAAAAAGCCGGCAGCAGGTAGACGGCGTTGAAGGCCGTGCCGAACAGGGTCAGAATCAGCGTGCCCGTGATGCAGCTCAGCACGGCACTTTTTTTATTCTTTTTAAAATAATAAATTGCGGAGGCCGGCAGGATAAAACTGCAGCCGATGACAAAATTGGCCAGATCCCCCACAAAGGCAGTGCTGGTACCCTTGATAAAGAGTTTCAGCAGAATCTTGATGGCTTCGATGGCCACTCCCACCACCGGCCCATAGGCGAAAGCCCCGATGAGCACCGGTAATTCGCTGAAGTCCAGTTTATAGAAGTTGGGGGCGAAGGGCAGGGGGAAGTCCAGCAGGTGCAGGATCATGGCTATGGCGGAGAACATGCCCACTACAGCCATCTTACGGGTGGAAAATCCCCGTTCCTTATGTCCCGCTTTCTTGTCGGCCAGTTTCTCCAGGGCCAGCGCCGCCAGGAATATGGCTACGATGATCAGGAGAAACTCTGCCGCAAACAGGGCGTTTTCCGCTACGCTTTTGAAAAATCCGTTCATTTTTCCTCACTTTCTGCCGCTGTGCGCGGCTGGGCCTGCCCAGGGGCTGTTCCAGCCGGGGATGTGGCGTTCGGTTTCCGAAGGAGAAGACCGGGGAACCCCCCCTGGGTGCAAGGCTGTGTATGTAGTATGTAAGGAAAGCACTTCGCGCAAAAAGCCCCGGCTATGCGGAAAATCCTGCAAAGCCGGGGTCGATTTCCATGACACATACACGCATATTCAATCTTATTCCTCTCGGAAATAAGGCAGAATATACGCCGTCAGCATGCTGCCAACCTGTTTTCATGTTCTTCTTCCATCCAGACTGTACTGTTGGTACCGGATTTGCACCGGTTCAGCCGCAATGTTACCATCGCGGGTCGCGGACTGGTATGTAGCCATACTTCACCGCCAGTAGGGAATTGCACCCAACCCCGAAGACTCACCTTATGCACCTTAGTATAGCGCTGCCGATTTCATTTGGCAAGTCCTTTTTTTGTACTTTTCTTTCGTGACTGTTATATGCATACCGAGGAAAAACGCTTGCATTTTAGGCGGCTTCTGCTATAATCTATGATAGTTGAACGGAAAGGGAATCGGAGTGTATGATAGAATTTGACGTAAAAATAGAGGCAGGGGATTTGTACAATTATATGATGGCCCATGCCTATGGCAGCGCCTCGGGACTGATCGGCAGCTGCTTTGGGGCTTTGATGATCGTGATTTTCGGTCTGGATCCCCGACAGTGGATTTTCCTGATCTGCGGTGTGATTCTGCTGCTGTATCTGCCGGTGAGCCTGTATCTGAAGAGCAAACAACTGGCGCTGACCAACCCTTCCTTCCAGAAAGCCCTTCATTATGTGCTGGATGAGGAAGGCATCTCCGTTTCCCAGGGGGAGACCACAGAGCGGCAGGCCTGGGCGGATCTGTACAAAGCCACGGCCACGGGAAGGAGTGTGGTGGTCTACACCACAAAGGTCAGTGCGGCCATATTTCCCAACCGGGATCTGGGGGAACAGCGTGCGGAAGTGATCGCGATGATCAGTACCCATATGGACCCCAAAAAAGTCAGAATCCGGGGATAAGCAGAGCGCACGTCCGCCGACAGAAAGAAAGTATTTCGCCGGGGGACAGATGGAGGATACATGACGGACACAGAACAGAGCCGGGTATGGGAAACCTACAGCCCGGAAGAGACTTATTCCGTAGGAGAGCAGCTGGGACGGGAGGCTGCGGCGGGCCAGGTCTACACCTTGATCGGCGACCTGGGGGTGGGCAAGACCGTTTTCACCCAGGGGGTTGCGGCAGGACTTGGAATTGCCGGGCCGGTGAACAGTCCCACTTTTACCATTATGCAGGTGTATGAGGAAGGGCGTCTGCCCTTTTATCATTTTGACGTCTACCGCATCGGCGATGTGGAGGAGATGGAAGAGATCGGTTACGAGGACTGCTTCTACGGTGACGGCGTCTGTCTGGTGGAGTGGGCGGATCTGATCGAGGAGATTCTGCCCCGGCACTATGTGCGGATTACCATTAAAAAGGACTTGGAAAAAGGTTTTGATTATCGTAAAATAGAGAAGAAAGAAGTGAATTGTCCATGAAAATATTGGGGATCGATACTTCCGGCCTGGTGGCGAGTGTGGCTCTGGTGGAGGACGATGTGCTGCGGGCGGAGTTTACCACCAATGACAAAAAGACCCATTCCCAGACATTGCTGCCCATGTTGGAGCAGATACGGGGCATGCTCGGGCTGGAACTGGATTCGGTGGACGCCATTGCCATTGCCGCCGGGCCGGGTTCTTTTACCGGGCTTCGGATCGGCTCGGCCACAGCCAAGGGGCTGGGGCTGGCGCTGGGAAAGCCGTTGGTGGAAGTGCCCACCCTGGAGGGGCTGGCCTATAATCTGTGGGGCACGGATAAGCTGGTTTGTCCTATGATGGATGCCCGCAGGAATCAGGTCTATACGGGCTTGTACGAATTTGTGTATCAGGAAAATAAAGGTTCGGGCGATGTCCCGGGCTGTCCCGGATATGAACTGCGTGTGCTGACGGAGCAATGTGCGGTGGAAGTGTCCGAGATGGTGGAGAAATGCAATCGCCTGGGCAGGGAAGTGGTTTTTCTGGGGGACGGCGTGCCGGTGTATCTGGAACAGATTCGAGAGGGGATCCGGCTGCCCTACAGCCTGGCTCCCGCGCATCAAAACCGCCAGCGGGCGGGCAGCGTGGCCGCTCTGGGGGCGGTGTATGCCGCCCGGGGAAGGTTGGTGGGGGCTTCGGATCACCAGCCCATATATCTGCGCAAAAGCCAGGCGGAGAGAGAAAGGGAAGAGGCAGATGGTCATACGGGAACTTAGGCCGGAGGATGTGGAGCCCCTCAGTATTATAGAAGCCAAAGCCTTTTCCATGCCCTGGTCGGCGGAAGATTTTGCCGGACTGATCCGGGACCGCAACAGCCTGTATCTGGTGGCGGAGGTGGACGGCCGGGTGGTGGGAAGCTGCGGCGTCACCAATGTGTCCGGGGACGGGGAGATCGACAATGTGGTGGTGGACGAGGCCTACCGCAACCGGGGGATTGCCACGGCCATGCTGGAGGAAACCTTGCGGCGGGGATATGCCATGGGGGTGGAGGCTTTTACCCTGGAGGTGCGGGTGAGCAATGCTCCTGCCATTCATCTTTATGAAAAAGCGGGATTTGTCTCCGAGGGGATACGGCCCCGCTTTTATGAGAAACCTGTGGAGGACGCCCTGATCCTGTGGAAACGGGATAAAAAGGGATAAACGAAATCCATCAATTTCCTCGTTTATTCGACATAATCCATGTTACAATGTACGCAAGTGGATCAGCCGGACGCTCCGGGTGATACAGAGCCGCAGTCTGCGGCGTGTTGCCAAGACATTGAGCCGGGCGTGTTTTTTCGGGAATGAAAAACAGACGGACCGTGCCGGGAACAGACGGATGGAGGATGAAGAATGAAGAGGGACGACAAAATTTTTTGCAATCAATGTGGAAAAGAATTACAGCAGCAGGAGGACATGGTTCGGGAGGGATATTTTTCCGCGGACGTGGTTTTCGGCTATTTCAGCAATAAGGATGGCCTGCGCCACCGCTGGGATCTGTGCGAGCATTGCTATGACGCTCTGACGCGCGATTTCCGGATTCCGGTGGAGGAGAGCGAGGAGAGCGAACTGGTGTAACCCTGTGGGTCATATCGGCGTCTCTGCCTCTTTGGCGCAGCCCATGAACCGATGCGGTGGTGTACGCGACGGTTCATGGGCTGCGCCTGCGCCATCCTGCCAATGCGGACAGGAGGCAGCGATGCTGGATGTGTGTTTGTTGGGGACGGGAGGAATGATGCCCTTGCCATATCGGTGGCTCACCTCCCTGATGATGCGTTACAATGGGAAAAGTATTCTCATCGACTGCGGAGAGGGTACCCAGGTGGCGCTGAAGGAGAAGGGCTGGAGTCCCAAGCCCATAGATATTATCTGCTTTACCCATTATCATGCGGACCATATCAGCGGCCTGCCGGGCATGCTGCTGACCATGGGCAATGCGGAACGGACGGAGCCTCTGCTGCTCATCGGTCCCAGGGGGCTGCAGAGGATTGTGAGCGCGCTGCGCTGCATTGCCCCGGAACTGCCCTTTGAAATCAGATATGCGGAGATAACGGAGCCGGAGCAGATATTTTCTTTTGAAGGTTTTCAAATTGAGGCTTTCAAGGTGAATCATAATGTGCTATGCTATGGATATAGCCTGGTGGTTGAACGCATCGGCAAATTTATGCTGGAGAAGGCCCGGGAACTGGATATTCCTCAGAAATGCTGGAGCCGTCTGCAAAAGGGGGAGACCCAGGAAGTGGATGGCCGGGTTTACACGCCTGATATGGTGCTGGGCCCCCCCAGAAAGGGCTTGAAAGTCACTTATTGCACCGACACCAGGCCCACTGAGGGTATTGTGGCTCATGCCAGAGGAGCGGATCTTTTTATCTGCGAGGGCATGTACGGAGAGCCGGAAAAGCAGGCCAAGGCCAGGGAAAACAAGCATATGACCATGTACGAAGCGGCACGCATGGCCAGGGAGGCCCAGGTTCCCGAGTTGTGGCTGACCCATTATAGCCCATCCCTGAACCGTCCGGAGGAATATATGCACGAGGTGCGGAAGATTTTCCCCGGCTCCGTGGCTGCCAAAGACGGCAGAAGCGTGGAACTGAATTTCGAGGAGTAGGAGCGGCGCATGAAAAAGAAAAAAGTGAAATTTACAACCCAGACCGCCATCATCGTGATGGTGCTGATCGTGGCGGTGGTAGGCTACTACTGCTATCTGGTGAACCGTTCGAACCGTTCGGCCCAGGAGAATACTCCCACCACGGTGGAAAATGTGCTTTTGCGGGACCTGGAGAACAATTATCCGCCCACTCCCAAAGAGGTAATCCGGTATTACAACGATATTGTCAAGTGCTTCTATAATGAGGGATGCAGCCAGGAGGAACTGCAGGAACTGGCCCGAAAGGCCAGGGGACTGTATGATCAGGAACTGCTGGACCATAATGAGTGGGATACCTATATCTTCAATCTGGAGGCGGAGATACAGGACTTTAAGAACAACAACCGCAAGATTTCCAATATCTCTCTGGCCGCCAGCACGGATGTGGATGAGTTTACTCAGGACGGGTTCAGGTTTGCCAAGATCCGATGCGGCTATAATATCCTGCAGGGACGGAAAAGTTCCTCCACCGTGCAGGTGTATCTGCTGCGCAGGGACGGAGACGGCCACTGGAAAATCTACGGTTGGGACCTGGCGGAGAACCTGGACGGGGGCAAACAGCCGGAGGGAGAGGATTGAGCGGAATGTCAGAGGAAAAGGACATCTACATATTAGCCATCGAGACCTCCTGCGACGAGACGGCGGCCTCGGTGGTGAAAAACGGCAGGGAAGTGTTATCCAATGTGATTTTCACACAGATAGCACTTCATACTTTGTATGGGGGCGTGGTGCCGGAGATAGCCTCCCGTAAGCATATTGAGAAAATCAACCAGGTTATAGAGGCAGCGCTGGAGGAGGCGGGGAAGGAACTCGGTGAGATGGACGCCGTGGCTGTGACCTATGGGCCCGGCCTGGTGGGGGCTCTGCTGGTGGGCCTGTCGGCGGCCAAGGCTGTGAGCTTTGCCGCGGGGATTCCCCTGGTGGGCGTGCATCATATTGAGGGGCATATCAGCGCCAACTATATCGAACACCCGGATCTGGAGCCCCCCTATGTGTGCCTGGTGGTATCCGGCGGACACTCCCATCTGACGGTGGTGAAAGAGTACGGTGCATATGAGGTAATCGGACAGACCCGGGATGACGCGGCGGGGGAGGCTTTTGACAAGGTGGCCCGGGCCATCGGCCTGGGTTACCCCGGCGGGCCCAAGATCGACAGACTTTCCCGGGAGGGCAATCCGGACGCCATCTGTTTTCCCCGGGCGAAGCTGGCGGACAATGCCTACGACTTCAGCTTCAGCGGTCTCAAGTCGGCAGTGCTGAATTATCTGAACGGCTGCCGGATGAAGGGAGAGGAAATCTGTCAGGCGGATGTGGCCGCCTCCTTCCAAAAGGCGGTGATCGAGGTGCTGGTGGAGCATTCCATGCATGCGGTGCGGGAATACGGCTATGACCGGTTTGCCATCGCAGGGGGCGTGGCCTCCAATTCTTCCCTGCGGGAAGCCATGGCCCGGGCCTGTTCGGAAAACGGAATCCGATTCTACCATCCCAGTCCCATATACTGTACGGATAATGCGGCCATGATCGGCGTGGCCGGATATTATGAGTACCGAAAGGGCGTGCGCAGCGGCCTGGACCTGAATGCGGTGCCTAACCTGAAATTGGGGGACAGGACACATGTCTGCTGCCCGGAGCCGGGCGACAGTCCGCTTTAAAGAAGGGAGTCCGGCTTAGGCCGGCTTTCTTTTTGGGAAAGAATGTCGGACTTCTGTTTCGAGGAGGAGGTGCTTTATGAGGAAAAAGAGATGCACCGCAGTGGTGCTGGCGGCGGGCAGCGGCAGCAGAATGGGCAGCAGCGTGCCCAAGCAGTTCCTGGAACTGGGAGGCAGGCCCCTGATCTGTCATGCCCTGGAAGCGGTACAGCGCTCGGCTATCCTGGACGATTGTATCCTGGTGACGGGGGCTGCCGATATTCCCTATATGCGGCGTGAGATCGTAGAAAAGTACGGCTTTTCCAAGGTGGAGGTGATCACGGCGGGGGGCGGGGAGCGCTACGAGTCCGTGGCCCATGCTCTGGCTGCGTTGGAGAACGGGGAAATGCGTATGCCCAATCAGGACGGCTATGTGTTTATCCATGACGGGGCCAGGCCTTTTCTCACGGAAAAACTGTTGGAGGATACCTATGCCGCGGCCTATGCCTACAGCGCCTGTGTGGCAGCGGTGCCTTCCAAGGATACGGTAAAGCTGGCGGACGGAGAGGGCTATGCCGCCCAGACCCCCAATCGGGACAGCGTCTGGATGGTGCAGACGCCCCAGGTGTTTGAAACGCCTCTGATCTGCGAGGCTTATCGCAGACTCATGGCGCAGCTTCCTCTGCTGCGGCAGCAGGGCATACAGATCACGGATGACGCCATGGTGTTGGAAACCATGCTCCGCCGCCGGGTGAAGCTGGTGCCGTCCTCCTATGGCAATATCAAAGTGACTACGCCGGAGGATATGGGGATTGCGGAGGTTCTGCTCAGGGGCGGATGAATTTCAGCCGCCCCGGGATCGGGATTCTCCTTTTTCAGGCAAATGTTCCATACAGATGTCCGCTGTACTCTCCAAACAGGGATTCCTCCTGTTTCTTCATATAGATTGTCACATCTTCTTCCCCAAAATAGAATTGAAAATGAATGCTGCCCACACTGGTGTCCAGCAGATGGGTGCGGATATAGAAGCTGCGTTCCTCCAGCCACATGCCGCTGGAGGCGCAGAACATACCGCAGATCGGAAAGCGGTCCGGAATTACCTTGTGAAGTCCGAAGGACAGACGGCAGGGGATTCCCTTCAGAGTATAGTGCAGCACGCCGGTATCCGGAGACAAATCCAGAGAAACCTGAGAAAAGGCTTCGCTCCCCCGGATCTGATAGACCTTTCCCCGAATCCGTAAACCGTCCGTGCAGGGATCCAGAAAAGACATGGGCCGGGGGATGCCTTCGGAAGAGGGCCGGGCATCCCGCAGGCCAGGGGCACAAGCCCGGGCATAGACGCCGGACAAAGGTTCCAGACATAAGTTGGCGACTGCCTGCTGCAGGGCAATTTTGCTTTCGGCGGCAGGGGGCGAGGGGCGCTTCAGTTCGGGCAGCAGGATTTGATGCAGGGCATCATAGAGCAGCTGGTTGCCGCCGTTCATTCCCTGGGTGTCCGCGGTGGTCACCACCAACAGTCCATGAGCGGGATAGCAGAGGATCAGCTGTCCTCCCATACCATAGCAGATTCGGGCGTCATATTCCCCCTGCCAGAAAGAATAGCCATAGCCCTGACATTCCCCGGTGATGGGGCCGGTGACGGCGGTGGCACTGTGCCAGGCCAGGGCCTGGGCAATCAGATCCCTGCGCAGCAGCTGTCTGCCGTTCCAGCAGCCCTCCTGCATCAGAAATCTGCCCAGCAGCACCAGATCTTCAGCCGTGGCCATGAGGCCGCTGCCGCCCAGGGAGTGGCCGAAAGGATCGGTAAGCATGTAGGATTCCCTGCTCCATCCCATTTCCTCCAGCATCACCTCCCTCAGATAATCCAGCAGAGGCTGTCCGGTGCATTTTTCCACCAGGGCGCAGAGGGTGTGGGAGGCGCTGGTGTCATAATGGAACACCGTACCCGGCCTGTGGGTGGGAACCACAGTGAAAAAACTCTCCACCCAGTCTCTGGTCATGTCAAATTTATAGGTGGTGGAAGCGTGGCAGCTTCGCATCATCAGCATATGCCGCAGAGTGGTCTGCCGGATCCAGGGATGGGTACTTTCATTTGTGTATTCCGGGAAATACCGGCAGATGGGATCGTCCAGAGACAACGCGTCTGTCTCGCAGAGTTTCAGCACGGCCAGGGCCGTCAGATTTTTGCTGACTGAAAACATGCGGTGAAGCTGTCCTTTT
This sequence comes from Lachnospiraceae bacterium, assembly GCA_011959105.1. GTDB lineage: Bacteria > Bacillota > Clostridia > Lachnospirales > Lachnospiraceae > Acetatifactor. The sequence continues at coordinate 49,651 of BLLU01000226.1, forward strand.
TGGCAAGGGGCGTAGTAGGCTTCCAGCTGGGGCCTGTCATGCAGCAGGATGTGGAGGCTGTGCAGAGGGATATGAGTCTGCTGCAGCCGGTTCAACAATCGGAGCAGGACATCCGAAGATATCTCCTCTCCGGGAGGCGGGCAGGGGCTCACATTAGGCATATCGTTCACCATACCTTTCTTTGGGTCTTTATATTCGTTTGTTTTTCCCATTGTAGCATGAGAAGCGATGCCTTTTCAAGCCTGGGCCGCAATAACATGTTTTGTGACTCTTCCATGCTGGATGAAAGTTTTCTGAAACAAATTGAAAGCGATTACATAAAATGAGAGAATTTTCTCTGAAAGAAAGGTAAAAGCGCTTACAAAGCAAAAATCAGAAAATAACGGTAAATAATAGCAAACAAATATAGTCAATGATAAACAGTGAAAAAAATGTGAAAACATCAGGTATTTTGTGGATGAAATAGAATTCCCCAACTCAATCGGAAGAAAAGGGAAGCAAATAGAAAGTTCCAAATATGCTTGCTGTCGACTTCCATATATCCCAAAATGAAAGCGCTTACGTAACCCAATGGGTGAATAATGCACATAATACAGCATAAAAAAACAGCAAAACTAACAAAATAAAGCAAAAAATCAATGTTTTTAGAAAATTTACTTGTTAATGTGCCCAACATGTGTTACTATATACCTACCGTCAGAGATAAATCGGACGGCAGAACAGGTCAAAACCTGTAAACACTTACATTTTTAGGAGGAGGATGTATTACTATGAAAAAAGCAAGTAAGTTTGTAGCGTCTCTTCTGGCAGGCAGCATGGTGATGTCCATGGCGGCTTGCGGAAATGACGCCGGCAATCAGAACGAGAGCAGCACGCCTCAGTCCGGCGTGGAGTCCACAACTCCGGCCGCAGGCGGCGAGGAGTCTACCCCCGCTTCCGACAGCACCGAGCCTGAAGCGCCCGTCGACGAAGTGGCGAAGCCTGACAAGATCAAGGTTATGATCGACGGTACCGTTCCCACCCAGGAGAACTACGGTGATGATTTCTGGAAGAAGTACACCGAGTTGACCGGTATCGAAGTAGAAGTGATTCAGCCCGACCATGACGCTTATTACGATGTGGTAGGCCAGACTTTCGCAGGCAGGGATTGGCCGGATGTTATCATTCTGTCATCCACTTACTACACCGGATATGCTTCCGAGGGCGCACTGTGGGATATGACCGACGCATATGCTTCTTCTGACCTGAAGACCCGTCATGACGCCAAGGCCGGCAGCGATACCGTTGTGGACAGCCTGAGAATCAACGGCTCCCTGTACGGTATGCCCGCGACCCACGGCAACGGCTGCGTTACCTATGTAAAGCAGGCATGGCTGGACAACTGCGGTATCACTTCCGTTCCCACCAATTATGAAGAGTATGTGGCCATGCTGGATGCGTTCACCAACGGCGATCCCGATGGTGACGGCGTAAACGGCAATACCTTCGCCGTGGCGGCGGCAGGCTTCATCGGCAACGAGGCGCCTTACACCAACTACCTGGCCGAGTTCTATCAGGACGCTTATCCTTCCTTTATGCAGGATGCCAGCGGCAACTGGGTAGACGGCTTTGAGACCGACGCCATGAAGGCGGCTCTGGGCAGACTGTCTGACGCTTATGCCAAGGGTTATATTGACCCCACCACTTTGACCAATGGTACCGGCGACTGCCGCAACAAGTTCTACAGCGATGAGTTCGGCGTGTTCACCTACTGGGCCGGCACATGGGCCAACAACCTGAAGACCAATCTGGAAGCCAACGAGTTGTCCGGCGATCTGGTTGCCCTGCCTCCCATTGCTGAGGTTGGCGCTTATGTAGACCGTATCACCCCCGCATGGTGCATCACTTCTACCTGTGAGAATCCCGAGGGCGTGTTCAAGTATTTCATCGAGGCAATGCAGGACGGCGGCGATGTACAGTTCCTGTTCACCTATGGCGTAGAGGGCAAGCACTGGTCCAGAGCGGCAGAGACTCTGTGGGCTGACACCGAAAAGGCTAAGACCTATGAGGAAGGCCAGTTCCACTTCCTGCCCAACGCTGAGAAGCCGGAGACCGCTTATACCAAGGCTCACATTGATCCCATGCTGGCTCTGGTTGATCTGGAAGCACCTGAGAACAGTGTAACCGAGACCGCTCTGGCGTCTCAGGAGTTGTTCAATTCCAACTGTAAGCCTGCTTTCATCGTTCCTTCTACCGATGAGATGAGCATGTACAACGGTGATCTGACCACCCTGAAGAACGAGCTGATCGCCAAAGTGACCATGGGCGAGATGACCATTGAAGACGCTTACGCAAAGTATGAGGCTGACGGCGGCGCTGAGTGGTCCAAGAGCATTGTGGATTCCCTGAACGCTCAGTAAGCCGGCAATATGGACGGTTAGCAAAAAAAAGAATTGTGGAGCTGTGGAGCAATCCATGGCTCCGCATATTCATGAATGTATGGGTGATTATATTTGGAAAGAGGAAGAGCGGATATGAAAAAGACGAAAACAGCGGTTCCCAAGCAAAAGGTCAGCGGCGCGAAACTTCGGGCCAAGATCTATAAGTACAGAGGCTTTTACTTTATGTTCTTGCCGGTGCTTATTTTTGCCATCATATTTAGTTATCTGCCTATGTTTGGTATCTTTCTGGGATTTACCAACTATAACGGCATCAAAGATCCAACCTTTGTCGGACTCAAAAACTTTGAGAGAATGTTTAAAATGGCCAATTTCTGGTCGGCCTTTACCAACACTATCGTGATTAGTCTGGTCAAGCTCATATTGACAACGCTGTTTGCCGTAATAGTGTCCCTGTTCCTGAACGAGATTGTGAATCTTCATTTTAAAAAGGTGGTGCAGACCATCATCTACCTGCCTCATTTTATGTCCTGGGTAGTTACGGCGTCCATATTCTCCCTGATCCTGGCTCCCACGAACCATGGTCTGGTGAACACCTTCCTGGTGAGTATCGGCGTGCTGGAACCAAACGGTATGATCTATTTCCTCGGGTCGGACAAATGGTGGCGATTTGCGTATTACATAATTAATATTTGGAAAGAAACCGGTTGGCAGACCGTTATTTTCATGGCTACGCTGGCCGGCATAAATACAGAGTTATATGAAGCGGCGTCCATTGACGGCGCCGGGCGGTGGAATAAGATGCGTTTTATCACCTTCCCCGCATTGGCTAACACCATCCTGACTGTGTTTATCCTGAACCTGGCGAAGGTTATGAACCTGTTCGAGTCCGCGTTCGTGTTGCAGAATGATGCGGTGCTGGGCACGGCGAACGTTCTGGAGACTTATATCTATTACCAGACTTTTAACAGCGGCGCCATTCCCAACTACGGATATACCACGGCCATCGGTCTGTTTAAGTCATTAGTAGGCTGCGTGCTGGTGCTTGTCTGCAATCAATGGAGCAAGAAGGTGCGCGAAGGCCGCGGAATCGTATAGGGAGGAGGAAACGGATATGAAAACAAAGAAAAAATTTCCGGTTTTCCGGATTGTCAATGGCCTGATCTTTATCCTGCTGGCATTGATTATCATTATTCCCATGTGGAAGATTTTGGTGGACTCATTTGACTTGAAGACCGCCTATGGTATGAAAATGTGGCCCGAGAAATTCGGACTGGCCGGTTATGTCTCGGTATTTCGTAACCCCACTCTGTCCCGTCCTCTGGTGATCTCCTTTGTCACCACGATTCTGGGCACGATGCTGGCGCTGACATTGTCCACTCTGGGCGCTTATGTGCTGATTCAGTGGGAGATGCCGGGAAGAACATTTTTTGCCAATTTCCTGCTGTTTACCATGATATTCAACGGCGGTATGATCCCTACTTACCTGGTGCTGAGTTCCCTGAAGCTGACCAACACTTTGCTGGTGGTTATCCTGTTCCCTGCACTGAATGTGTATAATCTGGTGCTGATGCGGAACTTCTTTGAGGGAATTCCCCAGAGTCTGTTCGAGTCTGCTACTTTGGACGGCTGTTCCCCGATGCAGACTTTCATCCGCATTGTGCTGCCCATGTCCAAGGCCGCGCTGGCTTCCATCGGTCTTATGTATGCCGTGACCTACTGGAATGACTACACACATTACAAACTGTATATCACGGATTCCAAGTGGTACAACTTCCAGATGAAACTGCGCAGCGTTATCATGGGCAGCGACCTGCCTCAGTCCACTGGCGGCGCTACCGAGAACACCGTTAAGAACGCGGCGATCATCGTGGTTATCATTCCTTTTATGATTTTGTATCCTTTCCTGCAGAAGTATTTCGTAAAGGGCGTAAATATCGGCGCAGTAAAGGAATAAGGAAGTGTTAAAAAGGGCTGGCGCAAAATGCTGCTTATACACAATATAAGGATGAAACTTTCACGGTTTCAATGCCATATTTTGTAAATAGCGGTTTTGATGCGCCAGCCCTTTTTACCTAATGCAAATGCATAAGGCATGGCTTTGTTGTCGTTAGATGGACGTAGGCTGCCCTGTTTTATGGCATAGGACATAGACTGGAAAGGGCCCTATAAGAGGTCATGAAGATATGAAAAGAGGAAGAGCATATGTGTACAATCTTTTGGGCGGGGGATTCCACCGTGCAGACCAATAACTATACCACTTACCCCCAGACCGGCATCGGCCAGGTATTCAGTCTTTTTCTCAAAGAGAACTGCCGGGTGGAGAATCACGCGAAAAACGGCCGCAGCACCAAAAGCTTTATTCGGGAGGGCAGACTGCGGGACATAGAGGCCCGGATCGGCCAGGGGGATTTCCTCTTTATCCAGTTTGGTCACAATGACGAGAAGCAGGAGGATCCCGCCAGGTATACGGAACCCTTTTCCACTTTTGTAGAGAATCTGGAACGTTTTATCCGGGCAGCCCGGGAGCATGGGGCGCATCCGGTGCTGATTACTCCTCTGGAAAGGCGGAGGTTCGATCCGGCAGGAATATTGGAGCCCAGTCTGCATACGGACTATGTGGCCGGCATGAAGCAGGCAGCGGAACGGAATCAGGTGCCGTTGGTGGATCTGTTCGGCATGAGCAGGAAGGAATTGAACCGGGCAGGGGAGCAGGAGAGCAGAAAGTGGTATATGTTTTTTCCGGAGGGGACTTACCGGGAACATCCCGAGGCATCCTGTGACAATACCCATCTGCGGTATGAAGGGGCTGTATTGTACGGCAGTCTGATCGCGGAAGGGCTCCGCAGAATGGGTGGGATTTACGCAAGTTTGCTGGCGGAATTTTGATACCGCAAATTTTTGCATATTTCTTAAAAAAAGTTGTTGACAGCGAAGGGCTTTTTTGATATTATAGTTTTTGCCGTTGGGAGACGGAGCGAAAGAATGGCTTCGCTAACACTCTTTGGAGAGATATCGAAGTGGTCATAACGAGGCGGTCTTGAAAACCGTTTGTCCGCAAGGGCGCGTGGGTTCGAATCCCACTCTCTCCGTTAGGAGATAAGGGATTGTCTCCATGATCAAACTAAATAAAAAGCAATAGATCAACTTACCTGGAGAAGTACCCAAGAGGTTGAAGGGACACCCCTGGAAAGGGTGCAGGTCGTTAATAGCGGCGCGAGGGTTCAAATCCCTCCTTCTCCGTTGGATGGCATAAGCCGTCCTCAGCAGTTATTTGAAGCTGCAATCGGGACGATGTTCAGAGCATCGATACAGAATGTGGCTCCAAGCACCTTGACAAATAAACAGCAATGCAACCCTGAAAATTCTTTAAAA
>BLLU01000227.1 GCA_011959105.1 Lachnospiraceae bacterium
GTCGGGTTGGCCAATTATGTGAAACTGTTTACCAATGATGATATTTTTAGAATTGCACTGAAGAATAATGTTATATGGATTGTTCTTACCGTATGCATTACGGTAGTGCTGGCGCTGATTCTGGCATTGGTGCTGAATGGAAAATTCACAGGGCGTATTGTATACCGATCCATTTTCTATTTCCCATATATGCTTTCATGGATTGTAATAGGTATTATATGGAAATGGATGTATAACCCGAATTTCGGTATGATTAATACTTTTCTTGGGGCGGTAGGGCTGGATTCGCTAAAGGGTTCCTATTTATCCAACCCTAAAATTGCCCTTTACTGCATTTTTGCAGCTGCATTGTGGCAGGGGTTGGGGCAGCCCATGCTTTATTTCCTGGCGGGCCATGGACTGAGCCTGCTTCGCCGTAGTATATTCCAAATCCCGTCTAAGCATGTCAATCCCCGGCAATGAAAAGCTTCCATAGGAACGCATCGTTTCCCCCACCGCCGCACACTGGGATTCCAGGGCAGGTTCTTCCATCAGATGCCCTGTGAGCATAAGGCCATTCCTTTCACACCATTGCCCATAAGTACCGGCAAATGCCGTTGCAAACCTTTCCGCAATATAATCGTGATACCGGTATCTCGCCCTGGAAATCTTCCCTTCCGGCAATTCCCAAAAAAGTTCCGGAAGCGCCTCTAAGAGGCTCTCCCCATATTTGTGCAAATAACCTTCCTCACAGTCATCCGTCCATGGCAGTGTTACATCCTTTTTTCCCTCTGCCAAATCCAGCGTATGTTTTCTGGCAAATTGGGGTTCATCCGTAAAGACCATAGGAATGGCTTCCCCAAAATCCGATCCCACCCACTCCTTATATTTTTCATGGGTAACCTGCAGAAAACGCTCCACCGCCTCCTTGTTCAGCGTATCGCTATAGGCCTGGCCATTATACCAAGGATTGGCCCCTGCCGTTTCCAAATAGGCATACCATGTATTTTCTCCGCCCTCTTCCCCTTCTGCCAAAATACGGTATTTCCCCAAATACCCTTCCTCATCCAGCATAACCGTATACCTGGCCAACAGACGTCCTTTCCCATTCCGTAAAGGCTGGCTTAAAAAACCGCCCGGTGTTTCCACTCCGCCCTTTTCCCCATAATCCCAGGGGGTAAACAACAAATATTTCTGACGATATTTTTTTTCTTTCGTCACAAGCCCTCCTGCTGCCCCCGATGACCACCTATCCTCATCATACAGGCATGCCCGCATTCCTTCTGCCTTCGCCTTCTCCACACAGCCTCTGACCATTTCCATATACTCATCGCTCAGATAGGGGGTATCCATCCCTGTACGCACATGCATAAAGAACCCTCCAAACCCCATCTCTTTTAATTCTTCTATCTGGCGTTCCAGTTCTTCCATCTCCAGCTTGCAATACCATG
>BLLU01000228.1 GCA_011959105.1 Lachnospiraceae bacterium
AGTGGTGAGAATTGTGGAATAATTTCTTTTTTTATCTTTGCTGGTATGTTATAATGGGTAAAAGCGATACACAGGCATAAAAAATCAGGAAAGGATGTGCGGCGACATGGGCTTTGCGGAGACGGAACGGAGAAAAGACGAGAAAATAAACGGCATAATTTATGATATGTCTCCCTCGCCGGATTTCCGGCATGGGATTGTCAACGGCAATATTTACACGATAATTAAGCAGGGATTAAAAAACAGCATATGTCTCGTGACCATGGAGAATCTGGATTATCAATACAACTCCAGAGAGAATGACGACTATCTGTTCCCGGATATCATGGTTATATGTGACAGAAAACACTTAAAGGGCGGGACTTACAGCGGGACACCGAAATTCATTGTGGAGACCCTCAGCCCCTCAACCGCCAAGAGGGATAAAACAGAGAAAAAAGATATCTACGAAAAAGCCGGAGTGGAGGAATACTGGATTGTATCTCCCAACGGAGAAGTGGAAATTTATTATCTTGTGGATGGAAAGTACATTCTGGATCAAAGTTATATGCTGCAGAACGATCAGGAGGTGGAGCATTATAATGCGGAAACCGAGATCACGCTGAAAGCATTTCCCCACATACGAATGAGGCTGGGTGAGATTTTTGAGGGAGTCGAATAAAAGATACGGGCTCCCTCAAAACGTTGGGCTACTGCTCCTCTTCTTCCTTTGCCCGGAGCGTGATCCTGCGGTAATAGTATAGCGCCAGAACCCCGGTAAACAGGACGGCGATACAGTCCGCCACAGAGGGGGCGATGGCAAGTTCCTCCAGCTGGAACAGGCCGCCCGGCAGATACAGCAGAGGAATCAGAAGAATGCCCTGACGGAGGGCGGAAGCGATGGATGCGCCGGAGGCGCTGCCGCTGGCCTGCAAAAAGTTGGTGGACAGATAATACAGACCGATAAAGTGTCCCGTGAGAAGTCCTGTTTTATGCTATAATCTTATCAGGGAAATGTGTCCAAAGTGTAGATGAATCCGAAAGAATAAATGAAG
>BLLU01000229.1 GCA_011959105.1 Lachnospiraceae bacterium
CTTCCCGCTTCGCGGTAATATTCGGATCAATGCCCTTTACGGCAAGATGCTGTTTTGAGTTCCGCATCTTCAAAAATAGAGCTCCATGGAGGTCACCCGGATTCCGGAGACCTGTTCCTCCGGTCTCAAGGCGTAGAAACCCAGCTTTTTATAAAAATCCACCGCGTAGGGAGCCGCTGTCAGCGTCATGCTGCGTTCCCCCACTTCTTTCTTCAGGTAATAGCACAGGCCTCTCAAAAGTTCCCTGCCAATTCCCTGTCGATGATAGTTCTCGTCCACAAACAGCAGGGACAGATGGTTGCCATTGCGCACGGAAGCCAGCCCCACCACCCTGATGCCGTCCAGGGCTACCAGCACCTGGTAGCGTCCGTTCAGGAACAACTTCCTGAGTGTACCGTCATGTATGAAGGTATCAAAATTGTCGATACCTTCCTGGGAATAGTCTCTCCCCTCGAACTTCAGAAAAGTCCTCCACACCATGTCCATAGCCGGATCCCAATCCTCCGGCAAGGCCCATCTGATTGTATAGGGGAAATGATCTGTTTCCATATCGAATCACCTTTCTATACCAAAGTTGCGCATTTCTCCGCACTCTTCCTCATTCTTTTGCGGCGCAGGCTCCCACCTGATTCTCCAGGGGCAGGCCATTGTCCAGAGCATGGGCGTTTTCCATAGTCACCCTGGCTATGGCCTCCATGGCCTCCCGGGTGAAAAAACCCATGTGGGAAGTGATCAGCACATTGGGGAAAGTCATCAGCCTGGCCAGGTTGTCGTCCTCTATAATCTCACCCGAGCAGTCCTCATAGAAGATGCCCTCTTCCTCCTCGTACACATCCAGTCCCACGCCGCCGAATTTTTTCTGCAGCAGGCCCTCAATCAGATCATCCGTGTGAATCAGGCTGCCCCTGGATGTGTTGACCAGATATACCCCGTCCTTCATCATGGCGATGCTTTCCTTGTTGACCATATGCCGGGTCTGGGCTGTCAACGGACAGTGCAGACTAATGAAATCGGACTGCCGGAACAGTTCGTCCCTGTCCACATAGGTGACTTCCAGCTGCCGGTTGGGATAAGGATCATAGGCAATCACTTTCATGCCAAATCCCTGGCAGATTCGAATCATGGCCTGCCCGATCCGTCCTGTACCCACGATACCCGCTGTCTTTCCGTACAGATCCGTACCCATCAGCCCCTGCAGGCTCATATTGAATTCTCTGGTGCGGTTGTATGCCTTGTGGGTGCAGCGGTTCAGTGTCAGCAGCACAGCCGTGGCAAACTCCGCCACCGCCTCCGGCGAATAGCTGGGCACACGCAGGATCACGATCTTATCCTCCGCCGCCTTCACATCCACATTGTTGAAACCGGCGCTGCGCAGCAGAATCCCTTTCACATGCATGTCATAGAGCACTTCTATCATCTCGCTGTCAACATGGTCGTTGACAAAGATGCAGATGGCATCACAGCCCTTGGCCAGAAACAGGGTCTCCCGGGTGCAGGGAAACTCAATAAAATGGATCTCATATCCATATTGCTCTCCCAAAGGCTCAAACCAGATGCGGTCATAGGGCTTGGTACTGTAAAACGCAATCTTCATAACAATTCCCTCCTAGTAATATCAGTTCCGCAGATTCCTGTCCCGCGCACAAGCCCGGCGATCCATGAACAGCTATCTGCCATCCGTACATAAATCCGTGCACCCTCCGGGAATCCGCCGTTTTAAGTTTCTTCCTGGGAATAGTTTAGGTGTTTTGGTCCATTTTATGCGTCCTCTTTCAAGCAATGACCCCGGATCCAGTCAAAGATCAGTTCCATGGTCTGCTGTCTCTCCGGCTCGTTTAATAATTCATGCCTGCCCGTCTCGCACAGATGCATTTCCACATCCTTCACTCCTGCCTGGCGCAGCCCTTCGCACACCTTGGGAATGCCCTCGCCATAATTCCCCAGCGGATCGGCATCGCCGGAAATCACCAGCAGAGGCAGGCCGGCGGGAATCTTTTGCAGGCGCTTCGGGTCATGAGCCCGGGAGATCAATTCCGTCAAAGTCTGAAAACCGTTCAGCGTAAACACCTGGCCGCACAAGGGATCCTCCATATATCGCCGCACGCTCTCCGGGTCCTTGCACAACCAGTCAAAATCCGTTTTGGCATCGGGAATCCGCTTGTTAAAGCCCCCGAAACTCACCCTGTCGCTGAATTTGCTCACATGCCTGGAACCCAGGAAAAGTTTTTGCAGCTTCACCATAAAACGGGCGGCTGCCATGGTTCCCCCGGACTGGTAGCCGGTACCCATGATAACCGCTCCGGTGATACCGCTTCCATACATGGTCAGATAATTGCGCAGGATAAAGGAACCCATGCTGTGCCCAATGATCACATAGGGCAGGGAAGGATATTCCTTCTGGGTCATTTTTTTGAGACGGTGGACATCCCGTACCAGCACCGTAGCCGGATCCTGCTCGCAGAAATAGCCGTAGCATTTTTCCTCTCCCACGCTTTTGCCATGTCCCAAATGGTCATTTCCCGTGACCACACAGCCCTGGTCGGTCAGAAACCGGGCAAACTCCTCGTAGCGCTCCACATACTCCGCCATGCCGTGGATGATCTGCACCACACACAAGGGTTCACGCCCTTCCGGCACATATCTGACCGCGTGAATCCTGGTCTCATTGTCCCTGGAATCAAAATAGAACTCTTCTTTTTTCATCTTTACCTCTGTCTGTATATGACAGGCTGCCCGGCTAATGCCGCCAGGCGTCAAGGCAGTCCGTCTTTATATAATGGAAATAGATGCATGGCCCTAGAGCCATGCATCTATTATACAACATACTTTCAGATATTTTAACCCGTTAATTGAAATTTAATAAAATCCCCCTTTATTCTTCCTACTGCTATACATTAATCGTTATACTTATTGACTGTTACACCATTCCAAATATTTATTGTATACATATTTGAGTTGTTCATGTTTAAATTGCGTATATGCGACACGGCTGATCTGAAGTTCATCCATTCGCCTGAGACTACATTTATACATGTTCCCTGCTTCATAAACAAGTTCTTCCTTTTTTAGAAATTCCAGTACTTTCAGCTTAATCCCCGTATGACATCTATTGTCAATCTTCTCCTTGTATTTCGCAGGATCGCCCTCATAATTATCAACTTTAAACTGTTCCAGGACTTTTTTTAACCCATATATGAAACACTCAATGTCCTTTGCCTCTTTACCAAGCTGATTATCAAATGAATATTGATATGGATATAACTCAAAGAATGTACGCTTTAATTGACTATCCTGCTCAAAGGGAAAGTCTATTTTCAATTTTGGGGTGCCCTTTATATTCAGTTTACAATTCGGTCTCTTTGTCACCATTTCATGAACAATTATTCTGTTTTCTTCATTGCCGTATGTCTCCAGTAAGATTTCAGACGCGTCAAACTCAAGGCGGTCACATTCTATTACCGCTTGACTGATGACAACATCTTTGACAAATTCTGACGAAAGGATAATTGTCCCATCTACATTTATACTTATATTATTGGCCCGATTAAGGCGAATGGGATCTTCCTTGTCCCGCGCGATTTCCATGGAAATCTTTGTTTTGTTTGCGTCATCCAAATCCGAAAAAGATAAATAAAGGGTTTCCTCATCATCCGAATCACTATATCCAATTTCACAATAAGTACTCTTGTTAATTGTTGTCTGCGAAGAATAAGCCAGTTCAAGAAGATATATATGGTCGCATTTGACCTTCCCCTGATTAAGGCTTAAATAGCAGTCCATAAATACCCGCGTAGGCAGTTTATAGCAGGACGTGTTGCCCTGTTTATATTCTTCAACAAACATTTCCAGATCAGGATTCAGCAAAGATTCAGCCAGCAGATAATCATCAAAAACAGGCATAATCTTATCGTTCTGTAAAAAGACATGTTGAGGCAGCCAATCCTTCAACAAATCCAAATAAGTATTTTGGTCTTCCGGAAGTAATTCCTTGCAAGGACTGAAATCATCAATCACTATGTTTTTATTAGCATATGTGTAAAAATACAGTCTAATGAGTTGTTCCTGTTTGCAATAAAGAGACTCAATTACTTCGGCCTTACCCATTTCAAGATATTTATCACGAATGGAATCCTTAAACGTTGATAACTATAAATGAGCAAATATAGAAATTTGCACAAAACTACCCTACCAATTTCA
>BLLU01000230.1 GCA_011959105.1 Lachnospiraceae bacterium
TTCCCGGAACCGTCCTGAACAGTCTTCCCACCACAGGCCCTTCACCCGGGTGTGGAGACGAATCTCCACACCCAGCCGCTTCAATTCCCCGCACAGAGCGGCGATTACATCCGAAGAATGGTCGCTGACGGGAAACACCCGCTCCCCCCGTTCTGTTTTCAGAGGACAGCCCACAGCCTCCAGAAACTCCATCATAGCCAGATTATCAAAGCCGTAAAAAGCACTATACAAAAATTTGGCATTGGTCATCACATTGGCAAACAGATTGTCCAGATCCCCGGCGTTGGTCACATTGCATCTGCCCTTGCCGGTGATATACAGCTTCTTGCCCAATTTCTCATTCCGCTCTAATAGCGTTACCCGGGCCCCGCCCCTGGCCGCCGCTATGGCTGCCATCATGCCGGCGGCTCCGCCGCCCACCACAAGTACATGCATCCCTATAGACTCCCCTCTGCCCGCCCGGGCAGGCTGTCTTTCTTCCCTCAAAATCAGCTTTCCTCTTTTCGCAGAGAATAGTTCAAAATCGGCTCATCATCAATAAAATTGATCTCGTCGTTCAGATATACCTGGTAATTGTTCCAGGTCTGCTCCAGCAAATCCAGATTCCGTTTTACTTCCTGGGGGCATTTCAGACACATGGCCACCACCAGGGCATTAATTACGCTCAGAGGAGCCACCAGGGAATCCACGATGGACACCATATCGCTGCGGGCCAGCAGATTGCAGGAGGAATACAGATTCATGGGGGAATGGATAGTGTCGGTAATGGCAATCACCTTGGCGTTCCTGTCATTGGCAAACTCCATGGCCTTCAGCGTGCGCATGGAATACCTGGGAAAACTGATGCCCACAAAGCAGTCTCTCTCGTCAATTCGGATCATCTGCTCAAATGTCTCGCTGACACTGGTGGTTTTGAGCAGCACCACATTCCCCCGAATCATATTCAGGTAAAAATGCAGGAACTCCGCCAGGGGGGCATTGCTTCGCAGTCCCATGATATAGATATGGTCCGCTCCCAGAATGGTGTCCACAGCCGTCTCAAAAGCCGCCGCGTCCAGATGCTGTATGGTATGCTGCAATTTCTCCATATCCGCCGTCAACACGGAGGTCAGAATCTCGGACTGGGTGCTGTGACCGTATTTGGCGTCGATCTTCTGGACGCTGCTCAGCTTGTTCTGCACGCATTCCTCCAGGGCCCTCTGGAACTCCGGATATCCCCTGTAACCGATTCCCGCCGCAAAGCGCACCACTGTGGACTCGCTGATCCGCAGGGCGTCCCCCAGCCGGGCTGCCGTCATAAACACTGCCTGGTCATAATGTTCCAAGATAAAGGAAGCGATCTTCTTATGGCCCTTGCTCATGCCCTTATATTGTTCCCTGATCCGATCAAGTACATCATATTGCATCCGCAATACTCCTCCGCCCCATATTATTTGGAAAACTGCCCATAAACCTGTTTCAGCACCGACAATGTCTCCACATTGGATAAGTCATAATCCCCCGTCAAGGTCATGCAGGCGCTGCCGTGGATAAAAATCCACATCCGCATAAATACCTCCTGCGGGCGGCTGCAGCCTTCGGCCCTGGCTCTGTTGATCTCGTACAGCACATTACCGTCCGCGCCGTTTAAGAGATCATACATGCTCCGTCTGTTCTTCCTGTGGGATAGAAAAAGCAGTTCAAACAAATGTCCCTCTTCTCTGGCAAAGGCAATGTACGCCATGCCCAGGTTGACAAAGGGGACATGAGCCATCCGGGGATACAGGCTGTAATAATCCTGAAAAAACAGCGCCGCTTTCTCATAGACGGCATCCCACAGTTCCTCCATATTCTTATATACCCGAAAGATCGGCTGGGTGGAGCATCCGGCTCTGGCCGCCACTTTTCTGGCAGTCACGCTGGCAAAACCCTCCTGACGGGTCATGGAAAACGCGGTATCCAATATCTGTTCTATGGTAATGCTTTCTTTTCTGGGCATACAATTTCTCCTGCTGAAAAAGCCAAACATATAACACACGTTATTCTACAGGAATATAAATGCTTTGTCAAGCAGAAAGTCCCCGGTTCTCGCGGAACCGGGGACTTGAAAAATCCTTATACAGGATATGCGCCGTTCTTGGTGTCGGCCTGGGTCATATCCACTTTCTCCTGCTGAGCCTGGCGGTACTTGAAGAAATCCGTGGCCACCTGGGGGAACAGAGCGTAGGACAATACGTCCTCGTCCTGCTGCTTCCACTCTTTCATCTCTGCCTCCAGCTTATCCATCTCATTGCCCAAAGTGTCGGCAAAGCGACCGGTCAGCCTGGTCTTTATATTTTTTGCTGAATTTCATTTTCCTGCTGACAC
>BLLU01000231.1 GCA_011959105.1 Lachnospiraceae bacterium
GATATAAAGAGAATTATAGCGGTCGCTATCAGAATACAGATCTGGTATTATATCAGAAATATACCTACGAAGATGCCTGTCGTCTGCTGAATTGGGAGAGAAATGAAGTACCGTTAAATATTGGCGGGTATAAATACGATAAGAAAACAAAGACGTTTCCGGTATTTATTAATTATGAGAAACAGGAAGACATCAGCGATACGACAAAATACGAGGATCATTTTATCAGTTGTAATCGTTTGATTGCTATTTCAAAAAGCGGCAGAAGTATAGATTCAGAAGATGTTCAGAATTTTTTGAATGCCAGGGAAAACGGAATAGACGTACAGCTTTTTGTAAGAAAAAATAAGGATGATAAAGTTTCAAAAGAATTTTATTATCTGGGAAATATGACAGCAACCGGACGGGCAAAGGAATTTACGATGCCAAATACAGATAAGACAGCTGTGGAAATCGAATGGACATTAGATACGCCTGTGCGGGATGACATTTACGAATATCTTGTCAATGGATCATAGAAGAAACGGAGAGATCAGATGAAAACAATCAAGGTAGTGGCAGCAATACTTGTTGAAGATGGGAAAATATTTGCAACGCAGCGCGGTTATGGGGAATTTAAGGATGGTTGGGAATTTCCCGGCGGAAAGATCGAAGCAGGTGAAACGCCGGAGTCTGCAGTTGCGAGAGAAATGAAGGAAGAATTGGATGTAGAAGTGGATATCGTTGAATTGCTGGATACTGTGGATTGGGGTGTATGCTATCGCACTATATTTTGCATTTAAAGCGGATAAAGTCAAAAAAGAAAATCATCTTTCAACCTATAAAGAAATCGTTGCTTTTACGGAAGGAAGGAGATTAGATGAGATAGAGGAACAACAGGAAATCGGGAAACGTCCATATCAAGCTGTAATGTATATGCTTGGAAGTGCAGCAATAGCTTTTATTGTTGTTTACTTGATGGCAAAGCTTTTCTCTCTGTGAGCAACGTAGTTTATTGGTTTTATTTCTTCTTTTGATAAAGGTATGGTGGAAGGTCAATTGTTCATCGGCTCTGTGTCTTAAGCGTCTAGTTCTTCATTAGAATAATTAGCCACCAATGAGCAAAGATAAAGGTAAACAGGACTGTACCGTTGAGAAAAACCCTCTCGTCCGAATTTACCTTGTATAATGTCAAACTCATGTTGAATTTGACTGGTATTTTTGCACTCGGACAACTTCATCACATCGCCTAAATTATTTTTACTTGTATTGTCAATGATTGACTTAGCTGTATTAACTGCTACCAAAAGCCACTGGTCTAAATTTGGCAGTTCCTTTGGCTTATTTTTTAATGCTGTTTTTATTATACAATAAATATTATCTTCCATATCCTAATCACCTCATAAATTCCGATATGTCGTTTTGTTAATTATCTCTTCGTTTTCACATCAATCCTTTCAATAACCGTTACCTGTAAATTTTTTGCTTCAATCAATATTTCCCGTCTGCATTTCGGGCAATAGAGAGGATAGTTTTTCAAAATCGTTTCTTCTCTAATTTTGTTACGGGCCTTATTTCCGCAAGCAGGACGGCGTATCCATTCCGTCACAATTAATTACACCTTTCTTTTACTGCAATATACAACAATCGCCTGTTTGACAAAAGCAGCAGTTCCATCACCACCTGCGTGATCAATATTGTTCCTAAAGCGTTCATCGCCTACATACATTTCACCCAATCCACTAAGCACTTTATTGGTGCATTCATAATAATTATCAGTTATAAATTTCTGTATTGCAGCGATTCCGGTTTGTACTTCATCAGCATTAGGTGCTAAATGCTTTAATTTTCCTAATTCAGAAAATATTGTCAACAGTTCGTTTGCAATCTTACTATAACTATCTCCGTTTCGGGCAATATCCTTTTTCTTGTACTCTTGATACTCTTTGGTATTGCCCCACTTTGCTTTGATTTCTGCTTTATACTTTTCAATCTCGCTTTTGCCGAAAGCCTCAAATTTCATTGCCGTTATTCCCTTGTTTTGAATTTCACGGGCAAAGGTAATCAGTTCCTCTATATGTTTACATTTTAATTCTAACAGCTCAATTTGTTGAGAAATAGCTTCTGATGCGTCAAAGTTAGGGCTGTCAAGAATTGCTTTAATTTCCTTTAAAGGAAATTCTAACTCACGGAACAATAAAATACTTTGCAACCGGCTAAGTGCTGTATCGTCATACATTCGATAGCCCGCTTCGGTTAAGCCCGTAGGTTTCAAAATCCCAATTTCATCATAATAATGAAGTGTGCGGGCGGTGATACCAGTCAATTTAGC
>BLLU01000232.1 GCA_011959105.1 Lachnospiraceae bacterium
GCACTCGTAATCCACATAATGGATTACGAGTGCAACGACTACATGGAAGAATGGAATTTTGAGAATTGGGGCGTAAAGTATTGGTCTAAGACGGAAGAATTTCAGAAGTATGCGCAGGAGCATGGGGAGAAGTAAAGGAAGAATCAAAACAGGTGTATGAATAAAACATAAAACACAAGCATTGAAATTCGTGGTATAATGGATGCGGATGCAATGCGCAGAGATCTTGTGGGAGAGGATACCAGCGCCTGCCGTGATATCCTCTTTTGTTGTGATACATAAAATGGAGGACGCTGAGAGGAAAATAAGATGGATATTTCAGCAATTCTTAAAAAAGAAGAATATGATTTTATAAAAACGAATGAGCATTTGGGAAAACATGTCATTTTGCTTGGGCTTTCCGGCAGTTATTCTTATGGGACAAACAATGAAAACAGCGATATCGATGTGAGAGGCGTGGCGCTGAATCGAAAATCTGATTTGATAGGGATGACGGAGTTTGAACAGTATGTGGATAAAAATACAGATACGACGATTTACGGCTTTCAAAAAATGATAAACTTATTGCTTAACTGTAATCCCAATACGTTGGAGTTATTAGGGCTTAATCAGGAACATTATCTTTTTCTCAACGAGACAGGTAAGGCGCTGATTACAAATACAGATTTATTTCTTTCTAAAAGGGCGATTCAGTCGTTTGGCGGCTATGCCGATGCGCAGCTTCGCAGGCTGCAGAATGCCTTGGCGAGGGATGCTTATCCGCAGAGTGAAAAGGAACGGCATATTTTCAACTCTGTAAAGAATGTCATGTATGACATTAAGAATCGTTATGAAAAATTTGAAAATGGAGCTATCCATCTTTATATAGACCAATCACAGAACCCCGACTTTGATACAGAAATCTTTTTGGATGTGAATCTTACACACTACCCACTGCGGGATTATAGAAGCATCTGGAATGAGATGAACAATATTGTGAAGGACTATGATAAGATAGGCAAACGCAATAAAAAGAAGGATGATAATCACCTCAATAAACATGCAATGCATTTAATCAGGCTCTTTATGATGGCAATCGACATTTTGGAGAAAGGAAAAATCAACACATACAGGGTAAAGGAGCACGAGCTCCTTATGCGCATCCGGGGCGGAGAATACCAGAAGGAGGATGGCACGTTTGATGAAGCGTTTTATGAGATTATAGCGGATTATGAAAAAAAGTTAGATTACGCGGCGGCGCATACGTACCTTCCGGAGGAACCGGATATGGAACGGGTGCAGGAATTTGTTATGGCAGTAAATGAAAAGGTGATTCGGGATGAAATATAAGGACTATCATGGAACTATCGAAAATTTGATAAATGTAAAATTAGATGAAATAGAAGAACAGGAGAACGTAAAAATCCTGCATGCAGTCGAATCAGGCAGCAGGGCATGGGGATTTGCTTCTCCTGACAGTGATTATGATGTAAGATTTATATATATAAGACCGATGGAATATTATCTTGGATTGCAGAAAAAGAAGGATTTTATCGACTGGGAGCTGAATGAAATCTTGGACATCAATGGGTGGGATGTTTCAAAGGCGCTGCAGCATTTTCATAAATCGAATGCAACTTTGTTTGAATGGAGTAACTCTCCAATCGTTTACCGGACTACTGATGAGTGGGAAAGGGAAAAAATAGCACAAATCGGTTCCACAGAGAAAGTGGCTACAGCCAGCATAACTACTGGGTTTGTAGCCACTTTTTGATTTCACAAGTGTCAAACTCGGGAT
>BLLU01000233.1 GCA_011959105.1 Lachnospiraceae bacterium
GTAGAGCACTCGGCTGTTAACCGAGTTGTTGTAGGTTCGAGCCCTACTCGGGGAGCGGTAGCAGTAGCTACAAAAGCCCGTAAACATTAGCGTTTGCGGGCTTTTTGCTACCTGAAAATATTTTGCAAAAAACAGAAAAGGGCAAATGCAAGGAAAAAGCAGACAGGGAAATGTTAACCGGAAACAATTCGAGCTTGTGCTGCGGACAGGCCGCAGTGAGCCAGACAGGAAAGAGTGTTCTATCAAAAAGGGAATTTTTTATTGAAGCAATCAGATACAGCGAATAGACGGTGGAAGGGTATCTCCCTGAAGCCGTTTTTTATTACTTGAAATCAGACAAAGTGAGTCAGGATGTTTGTGAACTATTCCGAATAGCTTTTTCCGGCAGAGATGGCATAGTGTTGTCCTGAAACAGAGGAAAGGAGGTTTGCAGTATGCCACAGCAAGAGGGAATGCCCGACACGGCAAGGAAAAAACGGAACTGCTGGAATCGGGGAAACGGCTCCTACAGTTTCTGTGGCGAACTTTGGAAAGGTTCAAAGAGGAAGAAACGCAAAAAAGTAGGGGATTGAAATGGTCATACCGGCCTATAAGCAGTTTAAGTCATGGGCGGAGGAATATGACTCGGCAACAATGGAGCAGAAGAAGATGATAGTGTGCCAGATGTTCAAACGTGTTGAGGTAGGCAGGGATTACAAGATATCCGTGGAACTCAACATGACATACAGCCAGTTCTGCACGGAATGGAATGAGGGAGATACTATAGAAATAAGAAAAAATGCATCTGGATAAAGCACAAAACAATTTACAAAACACTTGACAAATACTTAGTGAATGATAAAATAAATATAAGAATGAGCAAGTGTATCTCTTGAATTGTTAATATTTGGGGAGGAACTATTATGAATTGTAATGTGTTGAAGTTTGTTGATGAGTCTCCGATAATCAAAGTAATTGTAAAAGCTTTACAAAATGCCTATGGAATTGACTATAGACAACTAAGAGAAAATGATGAAATGGTAGCCCATATGTATACAGGGTTTTGGAAGATATGTAGGTTCGATACGAATCTTACTGAAATGTTGAAGATTGAAGGTATTGAGGTGTCTTGTTTTGACCGACATGGATGGAAGGTCTATTTTGTCGCAGACCATCAAAATAGGCGCACGTTTAATATTATTTCAAAAGCGACATTGCAGAGAGTACGTTGTAAGCGGGGTGGTAAGATTCCACATTATTCCAGAACCTTTTTGTATGTTGAGAATTCAAATGTGCAGGCGATAAATCATCAAATCACTTTATTTGATTATGGAGTTGAAGGTACTGAATTGGATGATTTCACAAATGATGAATTTCTCAATGATTATACCCATATCACAGAAGGGATAATTGAGCCGAATGTACACTATGACCATTTTATAATTGTTTATGAGGCAAATGAAAAAGGAATTAAGGATTGTTCCATAAAATATTTTAATCCGATGTTTGAGGTGGCAGAGGAACTGCCGTTGATGAAGTTCATAGAGCCTGACTATACGACACTTACAGCACCTCCTGAATCTCCGAAAGAACCTGCGGATAAAGCCTCTACTGCGTTCAAACTTAAACCGGGACTAAAAAAGTCCTATGAGCAAGAACCTAACAAAAAACAAACAACATCGTTACGTAAAAAGGAGCAACAAAAAGATAAATAATTTTGATTTTTTTAGCATTAAAATTGCATAGGGAGAGGACACATTATGAAAAACGATCAATTTAATGGGAATAGATTGAGGGAGGCTCTCCAGTATCGTGGTAAGCGTATGGCAGATCTTGTAGAAGAAACAGGAATATCAAGACAATCTTTTTCGGCATATGTCAATGGAACAAATAGACCATCACAAGAAAATGTCTGGGCTATTGCAAAAGCGCTTGATTTTCCGATTGAATATTTTAAACAAGCAGATATGCCTTGTATGCGAACTGAGACAACTTATTTTAGGTCTCAGGCATCTGCAACCAAAATGAGCCGTGAAGAACAAAAAGCAAAAATGAAGCAAGCAGTGGCATTATTTGATTTTTTTAATCGAAAATATATTGATTATGATGATTATATAGAGCCTAAGCTGGACACAAAGCTGACCGAAATAGAAGATGATTCAAATATGTATATGCAAATAGAGAAAATTGCGGATGAGGTAAGAGAACAATGGAGTCTCGGAAGAGGTCCAATTGAAAATGTGCAGAATGTGCTTGAACTTCATGGAATAATCGTGACAGGGTTTCCGGTGTCAGGTAATGGCAAAATAGATGCTTTTAGTCAGAAGCTAAAGACCGAAGAAGAAAACGATATTTTTATTGTTGCGTTGGGAATAGGCCAGAAGCCTATTCAGAGGCTTCGCTTTGATATGTGCCATGAACTGGGACATATTATTTTACATCCATGGGAAGATAGTGAAGACGAATTGCATAAAGATAGGTTTAATCTTGTGGAAAAACAAGCAAATATATTCGCTAGTGCTTTTTTATTGCCTCGTGAAACATTCCTTAAGGATGTCGGAAATCATGCTACTGAGCTTGAACATTATAGGGTATTAAAAAAAAGATGGAATGTGTCAATGCAGGCCATGGTATACAGAGCATGGCAGATAGGAATTATAAGTTCAACGCAGTTTCAGTATATGATGCGTCAATTTGCAAAGAACGGCTGGCGAAAAAAAGAGCCGGGAGATCGTCCTGCAGACATAAACGATACTGTATATAAGATGGCAATCAAGTTGTTGTTTGATGGAGGATACCTTACACCAGAGCGTTTGAAGAAGGAACTTTATAAAGAGAATATTGGTTTAGGAAATAGGGATCTTGAAGAACTGATGCATTTGGATAGAGGAACTTTGGATTTAACTGATATACCCAATAAGATAATAGATATTAAAAGTATATTGAAAGGATGATTTTATTTCCATCTTCCAGCGTCCGGAATTCGATTTCCTCGTATTGACAGTTCTGGCATTGTGCGTCGGCTTACAGTTGCCGTTGCCGTAAACT
Source organism: Lachnospiraceae bacterium (assembly GCA_011959105.1). Lineage (GTDB taxonomy): Bacteria > Bacillota > Clostridia > Lachnospirales > Lachnospiraceae > Acetatifactor. Next base: position 3,028 of record BLLU01000233.1, read on the forward strand.
GAGAGGTTTCTTGGTAAAATAGACTTTAAATTGAATTCGATGATAGGTGAAGGACACGTTTACCAATGTATTTTAGCAGTCTGTACAGAGAATTCGATATATGTGATAAACGAAATGTTAAAAATTGGAATCATGCATCTTGTGAGTGAATTAAAATTGCCATAATATAGCAATGATTTTGCGAACTAGCTCAAAAAAGAATTATGCTATATTCTATTATGTCTTGGTAAAAATAAAGTAGGAGTAACAGCTATATTTGTCATGATGAAAGCGAGGTGCATCCATGACCATAGAAGAAATTCTTGCCGGTGAATCCAAGAATGTGGAGTTCAAAGAAAATTTGCCGGATAAAAGTATCAAATACATGAAATCGGTAGTTGCCTTTGCCAATGGCAGCGGCGGCAGAATTATTTTTGGAATTAGCGATAAGACCAAGGAAGTGACTGGCTTTGATAAAGAAGAGGTATTTAAGACAATGGATGCCATTGCAAACGCTGTGTCGGATAGCTGTGAACCGGCAATTCTTCCCGATATAACGCTGCAGACGATTAATAGTAAGACTATTATTGTAGTTGAAGTGCCAGAGGGCAGACAGCGGCCCTACTATATCAAATCGCAGGGCAGGGACAACGGTGTATATGTCCGTGTAGCCGGAACAACCCGTCCGGCAGATGGATACATGATAAAGGAATTGACGTTCGAGGGCAGCAACCGTTATTTTGATCAAGGTCTATGTGCTGGTTGGGATATTTCGGAGGAGGATATCGACTTTCTTTGCCAATCTATGAGAGAACAAGCTGTTAAAAATGCTCATAATGAGGAACAGAGAGCAGCTATTAAAGATGTTGGGCGGCGACAACTGTGTTCCTGGGGCATTCTAATTGAGCGGGAGGGGAAATATTATCCCTCTAATGCCTATGCTATTTTAACCGGCTGCGGCGCAATTCATGTGGCAACCCAGTGCGGAGTATTTAAGGGAACGACAAAAGAGATTTTTGTGGATCGCCGGGAGTATACAGGACCGATTTGGGAACAGATTGAACAGGCATATCAATTTGTTCTGCGGAATATTCACATGGGCGCAGTCTTTGAAGGTATTTATCGGCAGGATGTTTATGAAATTCCGCCGGATGCCATTCGTGAACTGATTATCAATGCTGCGGTGCACCGTAGCTATCTGGATCACGGCAACACGCAGATTGCAGTCTATGATAATCGGCTGGAAATTACTTCTCCCGGCAAGATTCCCATGGGACAGACGCTGGAGCGTATGAAGGAAGGGTACTCTCAAATTCGTAACGAGGCTCTTGCCTATGCATTCTCCTACATGAATCTGATTGAGCATTGGGGCAGCGGCATTCCGCGTATTATTGGAAAGGTAAAGGCTGCCGGTTTGCGGGAGCCAGAATTTATCGGCGGCGAAGTGGATCTTCGAATAAATATTTATCGGGGGCAGATTAGCGGCACAAATATTTTTCAGCATGGTATTTCTGACAGTATGAATGCCGTTAAAATGCCGAAAAACTGCCGGGAAACCGCCGATAAAATGCCGATAAGTGAGCATGAAAAGCGGATTTTTCAATATGCAGTTGAAAATGGAGGTATCACAACTGTACAGGTGACCGAACTGCTGGGCATCAAACAGCGCAGGGCAAGAGAAATTCTTGTCAAAATGATCGAAAAGAAGTGGTTGAAAAAGGAAGGCGCCTCTCGAAGCACTGTTTATGTGATTAACACGGAAAGAAAGTAATGATTATGGGTGCATTAGCAAAGCAAATCTATACAGGAAGAAACGAGTGTTTTTGCCTTGAATTTTTCCGGTTGCATATCATACAATGGTAGAGCACTCGGCTGTTAACCGAGTTGTT
>BLLU01000234.1 GCA_011959105.1 Lachnospiraceae bacterium
TAGAGCAGGGGTACCGCTCAATCATCTGATTTGATGATTTTGCGACACCCCCTTCATATGGCGCTATGTATGACGCCACACTTACTTCTTACCCTTCTTTTTCAGATCCGTCAGATAGTTGATCAACTCGTCGATCTCCTTCTCCTTCCCGGGACCTTCCTCATCCAGTTCCAGCAGCCCTGCCAGAATGGCCGTCTTGCTGATAATGGTATGGAAATTCTTGATATCCCCCAGAAACTTCTCCACCAATACTTCCTTGGACTTTGCTGTGGGGCCGAAGGTTCTGCTCAGCACATTGCCGCTGTGGGTAACACCTTTCACCTCTACCAGCTCGGCTGCCAGCATCTTGCGAAGCACGGCCTGTACGGTGCTCTGGGTCAACTCTTCACCGGAATTGACAATCTCGGTGGATGTCAAAGCCCGCTCATTCTCATGCAGAATCTTTAACACCTCAAGTTCTCTCGGATTCAGTTTCATACTTCGTCTCCTTTCGTATTTTTTTACTAAGGCTATTATAATACATTGTTTAAATTTTCGCAATACTTTTTCTTTGGTATAATATGCTAAATTTAAATTTTTTTCAGAGTATGCCTTGTATGAAACTGCCACTACGATTTTTGCAGGATATAATGAAAGACTTCCAAACGGGTAAATCCCATCCGCTTTAATTTATCCAGGGATTTTCGAATATTTTCTTCCGTATTATAGCCCGGAATGCGGGGAATACGGATCTGCACCCTGTCCGGGGGCAGGCATGCCGCCAGCCGCCGCAGATTCTCCTCCAGAGGGTCCTGGGGCTGACCGGTGTAAGAGGCATATACTTCCCGGTCCAAATCCTTGATATCTACAATGAAATGGTCCGCCGCTTCCAACACCTGCTCCAGGTTTTCGGGCGGCACATGCAGGGAAGTTTCCACCGTCAGACGCCAATCCGGGCCGCAGACCTGCCGGAAAGCGGCGATAAAAGCAGCGTGGAGCAGCGATTCCCCGCCTCCGAAAGTCACGCCTCCTCCCGTGGACAGGAAGTAAAGATTGTCTATCTTAACCTTATCATATAATTGTTCCGGCGTTAATCGCATGCACTTCTCCAGAGTGGATGGCCGCCAGGCATGGGGATTGATGCAGTATCGGCACTGCAAAGGGCAGCCGTAGGCCCCCACCAGCGTAGTCACTCCCTGCCCGTCCGTAACCAGCTGGTGACGCGCTATGGAGAAAACAGGAAGCATGACACTCAAGGCGCATCCTCCCCGGAGGCTCCGTTTTCCACGTCGGTATCCGTTTCCTCCAGAGGGGCAATATCCCCCTGCAGTTCCTCCACCATTCCTTCCACATTCAGATCCGGCATCTCCGTGAAAGGCTCTGCCTCGCTTATGTTTCCTGCAATTTCAAGGTCGCTTCCGTTTTCCGGGCTCTGAAAAAAGTCCGGCACGCTGTCCATGGGACTGCAGGCCGTGAGACCCGCGCACACAGAGGCGGAAATCCCCACCACCGCCACGGCCTTGCCCAGCCCCTTCCTGATGGCCAGTTCCCGCTCCAGATAGCGCAGTTCCGCCTCACATTTCGGGCAGGTTCCCCTGCACTCCCCCTGGTAAGTACACTGTGACACCGCAAATGGGATATCATTCTCCCGGGCGATCTGTCCGCGTATTTCCTTTAAAGCCCGGCATTTCTCTTTTCCTCTCATAATTTGCCTCCCTATTTGTAGATAAACGACTCCTGCAGCTCTTATCTCAACTGTCAGATATTATTGGTAAATCGTTACAAATAAAATAGAAATTTCTTATATTTTTCTAAACTTATTGCAAAATCCCCACTCTCTATCGTATAATGGAGCCATGAGAAAAAACACAAGAACCCTATTCATCACACTTATCGCAGTCGGCATATGCTGTCTGGCGACGGCGGGAGGGATCCTGCTGTACCGCCACCAGATGGACAGGCAGGCACAGGAGACGCTGGAAGCCCTTCGGGCCTCGGCGGAAAGTTACACACAGCAGGTTCCCGAAGGAACGGAAGAAACTCCCGCGGCAGATACCCCGTCAGACATCCCGGAGCAGGATATGTCCGGCGAAGCGCCGCCCCAGGAGACTCCCGGCCCCACTCCCCTTCCCACCCCGGAGCCGGTGGAGAACCCTTATCAGGACAGTTTTCTGGCCAATGAGGATATGGCGGCCTGGCTGGTGGTACCGGACACAAAGATGGATTATCCCGTGATGTGGACCCCCCGGGACGAGAATTATTATCTCCGCCGGGGCTTTGACGGCAAAAGCAACCAGAACGGCTGCCTGATCCTGGACACGGACAGCTGCGTGGATCCCATTACCACCAACCTGATTATCCACGGCCACAATATGAAATCCGGGGCCATGTTCGGCGAGTTGGACAAGTATCAGGAAGAATCCTATTTCCAGGAACACCGGGAAATGATGCTCCACACCGAGGACGGGCTTCACACCTATGAGGTGATTGCCGTGTTCCCCTCACAGGTCTACAAAAAGACCGATCAGGTATTTAAGTTTTACCAGTTTTTCCAGGCGGACACCCAGGAAGAGTTCGATTATTTCTATGACAATATCAAAGAACTCTCCCTGTATGACACCGGGGTTACAGCCGAGTTCGGAGATCGGTTCCTGACTCTCTCCACCTGCTCTTACCATGTAGACCGGGGACGGTTTGTGGTGGTGGCCAAAGAAACAGGATACGAGGACATTTACGCCCCCTTCCGCTGATTTCCAAAGATTTGTCACCGGCTTTCGCGCGGCCTCATGACCTGCGGGAGCCAGACAACAGTATCAATCAAATTTTAGGAGGTTAATAACATGAAGAGACTGAAAAAAATTGTTTCCCTGTTTGCGGCGGCAGCCCTGCTGGTTCTGGCCCCCGGCGTAAAACAGGCGCAGGTTTCCGCTGCGGAACCTGTCACCTATTCCCTGAAATATGTGGAAGAAAGCGGCGAATGGCGTTTCCAGGAAGGTCCCTGGGACGACTATCGGGGCCACAGGGAATTGTACTACATGAAACAGGCCCTGAAAGACGGCGACCTGGTGGTAATTGAGGGTGGCAGCCATGGACTGACCCTGGATCTGCCCGTAAATCTGGGCAATCTCACCTTTAAGCAGGCATACAGCGCCTCCGTCACTGTGAAGGGTGCGGATAATGTATATGTACTGCGGGACAGCACGGCTTCCATCACCGGCAATGTAGTAAATGCCCATGTGTACGACAATGCCATCGCCAATTTCAACAACAATGTGACCAATCTTTATATCACCAAGGAACGGGATGCCCTGCAGACCGTGGCTGTGGTGGGTACGGTGTCTTATGTAAAGACCGGCGATGCCGAGAAGGTATACAGTGAACTTTACAATTTCCAGGCCAACTCCTTCCGGCAGGAAAAGGGCGTACTGAAGACGGATGCCAGCCAGTTCAGCATCCTGCCCACCGTGGTTCCGCCGGTTCTGCCTGTGGATCCCAACACACCTGCCTTGCCGGTGGCTCCCGTAGATCCCACAACTCCCGTAGCGCCGGTTACACCGGTAGTTCCTGTAACACCGGTAGTCCCTGTGGTTCCCACTGCGCCCTCCGACAGTCTCTATGACGATGTACCCAAGACAGGAGAGCCTGTGGCTCTGCCCGGCCTGCTGGTCATGGGCGCCGGCCTGTGCTTTGGCGGAGCATATCTGCTCAAAAGAAAGAACGCGTAATCTATATTAGTAAAGCAGGGCCAGCCCCCAACGGGTCTGGCCCTATAATTATGCTTTTTTCTTTCGATTTCTCTGTACCACAGCACTCTTAAACGCTTTCCTCATCGCCGGGGACAGTTCCTGGCAATCTTCATCAAAAGTGATTGGATTTTTTTTTGCCTCTTCTACTTCTCTAAGCTGCTCTTCTGTAGGTCGCTGTCCATTTTCAATAATAAATGTTCTGATCATAATAAAGACTCCTTTCCATACTCGTTGCAAGTCGAGCCGATATCATTCGGATTGTTTCCTTTTTTTCTGTAAATACTACGAATAGAACATCTCCAACCTTCCCGATTGCAATGTATCTGTCTTCATCCACACTGTGTTCAAAGTCAAACATTTCTATATAATTTGGATCATCAAAAACGTGTGCGGCCGTCTCAAACGATATTTTATGTTTCTCTTTATTTATAATATTTTTATTCTCGTCCCATTCAAACTTCATTATACATTGCCCCTTTACTTCTATCAGTATCATAGCACAAAGCAAGCAATTTTACACTATCTTTTTCCACCTAATCCTGCATTATATCTGATATTGGCAAAAATCCGCAGGATAGTTTACTTCCTATCCCACGGACATTCATTACCCATACATATCAATTATCCATTTTATTTAATAAATCCGAAAGCGGTTTGAAAGTATATCCCATCTCCTCCCATTTGGTCAGCAGTTCATCCATAATCTCTCCGTTGGTCTGGGAAGTACTATGTAAGAGGACAATGGCCCCGGGGTGAATCCGGGAAAGAAGTTTGTCAAAGGCTTCCTCTTTGGTGGGCTGTTTATCCTGATACCAGTCCACATAGGCCAGGCTCCAGAAAAAAGTGGCATAGCCCATCTCCTGGGCCATCTTCAGATTCTCGATGCTGTATTTTCCCTGGGGCGGCCTGTAAAACGGCGTCATCTCCTGCCCGGTGATTTCCTTATACAGGGCCGCCACATCGTTCATCTCCTTGGCAAAGGTTTCCTTGTCTAAGATACCGGACATATCCGGGTGATGGTAGGTATGGTTTCCCACTGTGTGTCCCTCCGCCACCATCCGCTTTATCAGTTCCGGGGCGGATTCCAGATAATGTCCCACCACAAAGAAGGTGGCCGTGGCATTGTGTTTTTTCAGAGCGTCCAAAATGGGTTCCGTATTGCCGTTCTCAAATCCCGCGTCAAAGGTCAGATAGATCACCTTGTCCTGGGCATTGCCCACATAGTAAGCGTTGTACTTGGCCAGTTCCGCAGCGGATGCGTTGCCGCTGGGCTGGCTGCCCTCCTGGCCAAATCCCAGGCCCCAGTTCTCCGGCGAGCGGGCTATTGCGGAGGCTGCCGCCGTGCTGTGGGTGGCGGCCCCTACCGCCCTTCCCAGCAGAAACATGGCCAGCAGAAATACCGCCGTCAGCGCGATCCTGGGATAGTCCAGCTTCTTCCAGTCCACATCCTTCCATTTCCATTTTTTAATTCGTTCCAGCATCATGACTCCCGATACTTTTTTAGCTAATATATGTATTTGGAAGGAAAATAAGACCATTATACTATACCGCTCAATTCCTGATACAGCCGCTTGGCATAGCTGTCCGTCATGCCGCAGATGAAATCCGTCACCAGAAGCAGGCGCAGATACAACTTCTCCTCCGGGGATTTATTCTGGCTGTAATGCCGGTAAATAGCCTTATAATTGTCCGAGACCAAAGCCATCAGTTTGGTCTGTACCGCCGTCATGGGTTCCCCGCTGTCATACACGATGGCGGCATCTACAAAGCGATCCAGCAAAAATCCCAGAATGGTTTCGGCAGCGATCTCCAACTTGTAGATGGGTTCCGAAATAAAGGCGTACCGATAGGCAATGTCTCCCAGGGCCTGCGCCATCCCGGCGCAGTCACCTTCCGCCAGCAGTTCCTGCCGGTAACTGCCCTCCATAATGGCCTCGTAATTGGCGGCAAATTGTTCCGTTGCGCAGGCCAGGAGTTCTCCCTGCACCCGCACAATCCAGTTCTGTACCGCATAGGTCTCGGGATCGGAAATCCCCCGCTCCTGTCCCTTTTTATACCGTTGCTCCAGTGCATCTACCAGTTCTCTGTATTTTTCCCCTTCGCCCTGCTCCTGTTTCCGATCCCGCAGTTCCCTCACCAACTGCCCATAAGTGATACAGCCCTTTTTAAAGGCATCCTCCACATCTGCGGTTTTGTAGGCGATATCATCCGCCGCCTCCAGCACGAATGCCAGTGGATGTCTGCGTCCTTCGGTTCCCAGGGTATGCTGAATCTGCTCAAACAACTCTTTTTCCGCATAATTATAGCCCATCTTTTTTGTGCGGATGTCCCCGCTGTCTTTTCGAATTTCCAGAGAGGATACCGGGTATTTGATGATGGTGCCCAGCAGCGCCTGAGTCAGGTTCATGCCATGTTCATCCACCAGAAAGTGGAGTTTGGACACCAGCCGCAGGGCCTGGGTATTGCCCTCAAAGGCATAAAAATCTTCCTGCATCTGTTCGGACAGCAGTTCTGTCAAAGGCCGCTGCCATAACTGCAGACTTCCCATATGCACCCAAAACCACTCCCGAATCACCATCTCTCCAAAATGCCCAAAGGGCGGATTTCCGATATCATGCAGCAGCCCGGCACATTGCAGAATATCGCAGATATAGCCCTGATACTCCGGCAAAAAAGCAGGGTCCTTTACCTCCTGCAGGATTCTCTGGGATATATTCTGCCCCAGGGATTTGCCGAAGGAAGATACCTCCAGGGAGTGGGTGAGCCGGGTGCGGATAAAATCGCTCTTATCCAGCGGAAAAACCTGGGTCTTATCCTGCAGCCGCCGAAAGGAAGCGCTGCCGATGATCCGGTGATAATCCTTCTCGTATTCAGTTCTCAGGTCTCCAGACCCGCCCCGCCCAAACACCGGGCGAATCCGTTCATCGCTAAGCAGCCTGCTCCACTCCATGGCAAAACTCTCCTTTATAATAGAACTTTCCGGCATCCCTTACAAAGCCGTACGTGCTCTACCCCTTTAGCCCCCTGGCCTGGCGGTCCATATCTTCCACCACGATATCATAGATTTCTCCCAGACCTGCACAGTACTCCAGCAGCTGCCAGGGCTCGTTGGTATGGAAATGTATCTTGATCAATTCCTCATCCCCCACCGCCAGCAGGCAGTCCCCTTTAAAATGCGTTGTGATATAATCGTTGACAGCGTCCTCGTCCAAGTTCTGCCCCTCGATCAGTAATTGTGTGTCATAGCGAAATTCCAATGGTTCCATAAGTCATTCTCCTTTTGATACGGCATCCGCGTTTTGCGCAGGAATGCCGCTATTGGCTTTGCTGCAGGTTGCATTGTCTGAAAATCCTCCACAGCATAAATACGGCGGCGGCCGCCAGCACCATCTCCGCAAAGGGCTGGGCATAGGGCAGGCCATACAGAGGAAACAGCCAATTCAGCACAAAGAGAGCCGGGATTTCCAGCACGATTTTGCGCAGCAGGGCAAAGACCAGAGCGTATTTGCCCTTGCCCAGGGCCTGGAATACTCCCACCGCCAGAAAATCCATGCCCAGGAAGGGCATGGTGATGCTGAAGCCCCGCAAAAACTCTGTGCCATAAGCGATGATGGACTCGTTTTCCATAAAGGCTCCGGTCAGCCCCGCCGAGAAAATCCAGAACAGAGCCATGACGGCAAACAGCCCCGGCATCATAATCTTCATGGCGAAGGTAATGGCCTTCTTCATCCGGGGATGATTGCCGCTGGCATAGTTGTAGCTGATCAGCGGCATAATGCCCTGGGAAAAACCCAGCGCGATCTGCAGAGGCACCATACTGATCTTCTGGGAGATGCCCATGGCCGCCACCGCGTCCGCCCCATACTCGGAGGTGAAATTGTTCAGGATCGTCATACCCGTCACATTCAGCAGATTCTGGATGGAAGCGGGAATCCCCACGCCGCAGATGCCCAGGATAATGGCCTTGTTCCAGCCCAGCATCCGGGGATTCACGCACACATAGGTGCTTTTCCGCTTCACATACAGCAGTATAAAGAAATAGGCGCAGGCGGCACAGTTGGACAAAAAGGTGGCCAGCCCGGCCCCCGCCGCCCCCATGCCAAGCCCCCAGGGCATGATAAATATAGGATCCAGCACAATGTTCAGCAGGCATCCGCTCATGGTGCCGATGCTGGCATGGAAAGAGGCTCCCTCGGAGCGCACCAGATAGGCCAGCACCACATTGAGAATGGCCGGAACCGCACCGCAGGACACCGTCCAAAGCATATAGGCCGCCGTGGCAGGCGTGGTGGCCTCATCCGCCCCCAGCAGTACCAGCAGAGGCCCCTTGCCCAGGGTACAGAGCGCCGCAAACAGAGCCCCGCAGAAAAGGGCACAGTAAAACCCCATGGCCGAACTCCTGCGCACCATATCATATTCCCGGCGCCCCAGGGCACGGCTCATCATACTGGAAGTTCCCACCCCAAACAGATTGTTTACCGCATTGAATGCCAGCAGCACCGGGGCCGCCAGCGTCACCGCCGCATTTTGCAGAGGATCATTCAGCATCCCCACAAAATACGTATCCGCCAGATTGTACAGCACCATCACCAGACTGCTCAGAATGGTGGGAACCGCCAGATTTGCCACTGCCTTGGGGATGGGCATGGTTTCAAACAAAAGAGTTTTGTTGGCCGCCTGTGCCTTCATTTCAATCGCCTTTCTTATTAGAGTACCGCATAATGCCTAAAAATCGTTTCAGTGCGTTTTCCCACGTCCCTGCCGGGCGCCGGCCACGGAGTAATAGCATTTGTCGCAGAGGGAACTGCGGGCTCCGATGGGCAGCAGCTTGCCGCAGTAATTGCAGCGGCGCAGGTAGAAGGTTTTACTCTTGCCCAGTTCCGACAGAATGATATCCTCTGTCTTTAAGCGTTCCTCCACCACCCGTTCCTCATTCATGATTTTGCCGAAACGCACGGAAAACTGGTTGTAGAGGTCCAGCAGCTTGTAGTATGTCTCCGCCCGCTCCAGCCGGGTATCCCCTCTGACTTCGTCAAACACGGGAAACCGAATGGATATATCCGCCGTGTAGGTCTTGCAGTAGTACCGCCACATGGCCATGCATTTCTCGTTGCCCAGATCCACATCGCAGGAGATCATGTTATAGAGTTCCCTCTTGTCGTCAAAGCCTGAGATGCTGTCCCGGATGCCGTACAGATTCTTGTATTTGATCAGCATCTCCTTGATGTCCATCTTGCGGTAAACATCCAGGTTGGGCTTGATATTGTACCAGGAGGTAAGGATCTGGTCAATGGGCTGGTCAATGTCCAGCAATACCTGGGGAAAACCGATGATGGCATACTCAATGGTATGCTTCATGGGATATACCCGCTTAATATGTTCCAGTCCCGCCTCGGTGGTGGCCGTCACATACCCCACATCGTACATGCCCCGGCGCCCCGCCCGGCCCGCGATCTGCCGCACCTCAAACTCATTCAGGGGCCGCCGCCCCTTGCCGTCGAATTTGACATGTTCCATGAACACAATGCGCCGGATGGGGAGATTGACTCCCAGGCCGATGGCGTCCGTGGCCACCACCACATCATTTTCCCCGTTCAGAAACATCTCAAACTGCTTCCTTCTGATCTGGGGCGGCAGATTGCCATAGATCACGCTGGCCTTTACACCCTGAAGTTCCAGCCGGGCCGCCACATCCAGTACCATCTTTTTGGAAAAGAGAATCAGGGCGTCCCCCTTGGTCAGGTCGTTGTCAATGTCAAAGGGCTTGTCCTCGAATACCAGTTCCGTGTTCCGCTCATGGCGCACAATGTCATACTTGGCATGGCAGCGCTTCAGAATCCGGCGGATGATATTCTCCGCCTCCGGCGCCATGCAGATATGCACCTCTTTGGCCTTGATACCCATGACCAGCCGGGACCAGGCATGCCCCCGGAAGGGGTCGCTGATCATCTGGGCCTCGTCTATAACGGCCACGTCATACTCCAGGTCCAGATCCACCATCTCCGCAGTGCAGGCCGCCACCCGGCTGTCCTGTCCGATGTGCTGTTCCTCTCCGGTGATCATGGAGCAGGGCACTTCCGCCGCCAGCAGCTTGTCATAGATCTCCAGCGCCAGCAGACGCAGTGGACCGGCATACACACCGCACTTCGCCTTTTTCAGCCGCTCCACGGACTCGTAGGTCTTGCCGCTGTTGGTTCCGCCGATGTGCAGGATGAAGCGCCTCTCCATGGCCAGGGCCTGGGTGTACTCCACCTCCGCGTCTGTCTGCACCATACCCAGTATGGCCTTGCGCAGTTCCTTCTCCGACGCCTTCAGATACTTATTGTACAGATCGCCGATGCCGGAGGAAACCAGATTGATTTCCCCATGCTCCAGCAGATACCCGGCAAATCTCTCGCTGTGGGCACAGCCGTCTATATAAGTCAGGTCCATGGAGATGATCTGTCTTCTGGTTTTCTCCATGTCCCGCAGTCGCGCCGCATTGTTCCGCCCCCGGTAATAATCCGTCAGCGCCGCGCATTGCCGCTTGGGGCTGGCGGTCAGCGCCTTGCCGTTGTCCAGCCGGGCCTCAATGGTGGTCCGCATCTCCCTGGCCCTGTTGCCTGCGCTGCGGTTGTCCTTAATCTTGTTCTCATGAAAACTCAGGAAATCGGCTTCGTACCGTTTCCTGAGTCTTTCTTTCACATTTGGCGATATACTCATAAATTTCCTCTGATCCTTCTGTTCAACTTCCCGGGGCGGGGGAATCCATGATGCCGCTTACCGCACCCAGTGCTCCAGCACTTCCATGAGGCGGCCCAGGTCAATGGGTTTGGCCATATGCTCGTTCATCCCCGAGGATTTGGCCGCCTGAATATCCTCCGCAAAAGCATTGGCGGTCATGGCCACAATGGGAAGGTATTTGGCGTCTCTGCGTTCCAGGGAGCGAATGGCGCAGGTGGCCTCATAGCCATTCATCACCGGCATCTGTATATCCATAAACACCAGATTGTAATATCCCGGACTGGCAGCCGCCACCATATCCACCGCAATGCTGCCGTTCTCCGCGGACTCCACTTCCAGCCCCACCATCTCCAGGATCTCCGTGGCGATCTCCCGGTTCAGTTCATTGTCCTCCACCAGAAGCACCCTTTTGCCGGTAAAATCGTGCTCCAGATTCTTTTCCAGTTCCTCCCGGGAATTCTCCCGCTCCCGGGCATGGGGATCCTCCGCCAGGCTCCGCAGAACGCTCACCAATCTGCTCTTGAACAGGGGCTTGGTGATAAAAGCGTCCACTCCCGCTGCCCGGGCCTCCATCTCGCAATCCGACCAGTCGTAACCCGACAGAATGATAATGGGCACTTCCGGCCCCACCCTGCGCCGAATCTCCCGGGCCGTCTCTATGCCGTCCATACCGGGCATCTTCCAGTCCAGAATCACGGCAAAATAGTCTTCTCTCCGGCTGTGGGCGGCAAAGGTCCTCTCCACCGCCTCCTCCCCGGACAGCACTCCCTCGCTGTGCAGCCCCAGTTCGTCCAGCATCAGACAGGTACTCCTGCAGGCGATCTCATCATCGTCCGCCACCAGCACCGGCAGCTTGATCAGCTCCGTCAGGGACACCGCATCCTCTTCCTGATATTTCAGCAGCACCTGAGCCGTGAAGCGGGATCCCTTCTCCAGCTGGCTTTCCACCTGGATATCCCCTCCCATCATACGAATGATGTTCCGGGCGATGGGCATGCCCAGACCGCTTCCCTGCACCTTGCTGGTGCGCACATCCTCGGCGCGCTCAAAGGGTTCAAAGAGATGGGTGAGGAATTCCTGAGACATGCCGATGCCGTTGTCCTCGAACACAAACTCGTAGCAGCCCGTTTTGACCTGCCCCGAGGGCTTCTCCGAGAGTTCAATGCAGATGGTTCCGCCGTCCGGGGTATATTTCACGGAATTGTTGACGATGTTCACGAAAGCCTGCTGGATCCGCATACTGTCCCCGATCACGTTCTCATGCCGGATGTCGTGGATATGCACTTTCAGCGTATGCCCCTTCTCCTCCGCCAGGGGCTGCACCATACCCAGCAGATTGTCCATCAGATTGGACAGATTGAATTCCTCCTCGTTCAGGGTCAGCGTTCCCGCCTCGATCTTGCTCATATCCAGCACTTCATTGATGATGGCCAGCAGATGCCTGCTGGCGGAAGTGATCTTTCCCAGGCATTCCGTCAGCTTCTCCGGCTCCTGCAGATGGGTGCCGGCGATGGCCGTCATGCCGATGATGGCGTTCATGGGGGTACGGATGTCATGGGACATCCGGGAGAGGAAATCCGTCTTGGCGCTGCTGGCCCGGTTGGCAGCCTCGTAGGCGTCCTGAAGGGCCTTGCGGGTCTCCCGCTCCTGCCTGCGCTGCTGGGTGATATCCTTCAGATTGTTCAGCGCCACGATGTCGCCGCTGGCATTGTCCCGGATCAGCAGGATAGTGTGCCGCAGCACCACCGACGCGCTATCGTCTATATGAGTCTCATACTCCAGCACCAGTTCCGTCTCTCCCCGCTCAAACGCCTGTGCCAGATATTTCATATTGATGCAGCGGCTATAGTTCTCCCGGTCCTCCGCTGCCACTTTCTGTTCTCCCCATCTGCTGAAAAACGCGTCCGCGCTGCAGGGGGCCTGCATCCCCACCAGCGGCAGGATGGCAGTGCGCTGCTTCCTGTCAATCTTGTAAAAATCATCCTCGATGCTATTGCGGCTTACGTTCACATTGAATACAAAGAGAGCCTCAGAGATGATGGCCTGACGATATTGTTCGTCCTCGCTCAGCCACTGCCTGCGGATGTTCTCTCCCATGGGACGCAGGGAACACACCCAGATTTTCCTCCCGTCCCGGGCCACGGACTGGGTGCGCACTTCGTTGATCCAGATCGGATTCCCGTCCCGGTTGAGCAGACGGTATTCCCTGACTTCCTTTCCCTCTTCCTGGAAATCGGCCTCAAAAATCCCCCTGTCCTTCTCATATACCGCCTCCAGATATCTGCCGCCGGTACGTTCCATGAATTCCCCGAAATTCAAACCCAGATTGTTCAGCGCAAAATGGCTGATAAAGTATATCGGATACCCCTCCTCAAAAAAACCGGCCACTACACCCACCGCCAGGTTGCTGCGCAGCATCTCCACTATTTTTTCCTGGTTTTCCCCCAGTTCCCTGTCCTCGTCCCTGGTAAAAAACAACTCTTCCTGATAATAAAAGCGCTCCCCCATCTTCACAACCTCGCTCTATGCCTGATACCATTTTCTCACCACAGCTTCAGCCTGCTTCAGGTGAATATTAAACCCCACATCCTTTTCCGCTTCTTCCCTGGTGTGATAAACCTGCGTCCCCCAGTCCCACCAGAACACGCCCTCAAACCATTCCTGTCCGCTCATAACGGACAGGCAGGACTCATAGAATCTGGCCTGCTCCTCCTGGCTGGCCGGAAACTCTTTGTGCACGAAATCCCAGGGCATCTGGGCACATCCCAGAGCACTGCGGCAGCCGATCTCCATAAAAATGATCTTTTTGCCCAGACGCCGGCTCAGTTCCCCCAGATTCCCGGCTATCTTCTGCCAGTTCTCCCGCATCTCTTCCAGACTTCCGCCGGGTGCGGCTTCCACCGGATAATAGGCGGAAGTTCCCACATAGTCGATGGCGTCATACCAGCCGGCCGCTTCCTCCTTGCCATGGTTGGTGTTATATACCAGCGGCCCCCCATAGACCTCCCGGACCATGGCGATGGTCTGCCGCCAGTACGCTTCCTTGCGCTCCGTCCCCAGCATCTCGCAGCCCAGACAGAACATCTCACAGCCCGCATACTGCGCCAGCGCCGCGTAATGGGTCAGAAATGCCTGGTAACTGGCAAACCATTGGGCCCAGTAAGTGTCCTCTTCCATCATGTTCCCGTCCGGAAAATTGATCAGCGCCCGCCACACACCATCGTCACAGTTGATCATGGGCTTGAGGCACACCTTAACGCCCCTGTCCCGGAACCGGCTGATGGCGGCAAGAAGTTCTAAATCCGGAACATTCTTGCGATAGTCAAACAGAATCTCCGTGGAGGCAAAGGTTTTCTGGTTCACAGGGAACGCCAGACATACCCAGTTGATGCCGGTGTCCATCAGCGCATCCTGGCTGTATCTTCCTTCTTCACTGTCATATAAGCCTTTTACGGCGTGAAAACCATAGGTAAATCCTTTTATATTCATGTATTCCTCTTTTCCAGGCGCTTCTCAGGTGCCATGGCCAATTCCGTTTACAGGACAAACGCTTCCTTTATACTGTCATAATGCAAAAAAATCCCCTGCTCCGCCAACTGCCGGATCTCCTCCGCCGTGGCCAGCCGGCAGTCATCCGTCTCGGACTGCTGCAGCTTCAGATCCTCCAGAGAAAAATCGCCTGTAAAACGGTACACGTCCACAAAGTAATTGTCTCCCTCGCCGGGGTTCTCCCGGCTGTAAGTAAACAGATAGCCGCCTTCCCAGCCTGCCACGTCCAGACCAGTTTCCTCCAATACTTCCCGGCGAACCGCTTCCGCTGACTCCTCCCCCGCCAAGGCCGCGCCGCCGGAGACCTCCCACCAGCCCGGCGCCCAGGCCTTGGTCATCACCCGCTTCGTAATCAAAAACCGTCCGTCCCGCCCGGCTACCACGCCCAGCACGGTCAGGTGGTACTCCCCCTCCTGCAGACAAAAGTTATTGCGGCACATGGTGCGGCCGGTCCGCTTTTTGTCCCTGTCATATATATCCCAAATTTCCATTCTGTCCTCTTTCTGTCCTTTCAGAATTTGGCCTGTGCCAAACCGCGGTTTTCCTGCTGCCCTTATCCCGTTATATCTTATTAAACAGTATACCAGAAAAACCATAGGACTGGCAAGTTTTTCTTGCCAGTCCTTTCAGCCCTCTCCGGTTCTCTCTATGATAAGTCTGTCCCCAGTGCTTCCGCAGCCGCTACCGCACCTGAAAAGTCCTCTCCTGCTCCTTTGGCGGGATCTCCCTGCACTCTATGGTGTCAATCTGGATGTAATTGCTTCGGTTGATCATCACCAGCATCCGATTGATGGCCTCCTCCGTGCCCTGGACCTCCATCTCCACGGAGCCGTCCCCCTCATTTCTGACCCAGCCCGTGACGCACATGCCGCTGGCCGCGTGTTTTGCCCTGTAGCGGAAGCCCACCCCCTGCACTCTCCCGGTAAATCGATAATGTTTTCTGACCATGCCGTGCCTCCTCTCCTGCCTGACAAAACTTTCAAATCTATTTTAACAGCAGAGTATCGCACATTCAACAGAAAACTTTCGTTCATATCTGTTTGCGGCGCTTCATCACCGCCAGGGCACCCGCCGTCAGTGCCACCGCCGCCGCCAGCTGCCAGCCTTTGCCCTCCATATACCCCTTGGACATGGAAAACAGACTGAATACCCCCAGCCTGCGGCCCAGGCCATAGCTGGCCAGATAGTACAGCATGCACACCATGAGTCCTCCGGCGGCATTGCCGCTGATCCCTGCCCCCGCCAGTCCCAGGGCTCCCAGCAGCAGGGCTGAACAGACGCTCCCCCAGACATGGTAGGGCAGCACCTGGCTCTCACCTGCTTTCATAATCCCGGTGAAAACCAGTACCAGCAGAATCACCGTCAGGCCGGAATACAAAAGCCGCAGCAGGCAGATTGGCAGATAACCGGTCTGCCGGGCCCGCACCACATCCCGGATCTCCAGATTTTGTTCCGGCAAAAATACGGTGGCCAGCAGTGCCGGGCCGATCCAGACCAGCAGCATCTCCAGGGGCTGGGCCACCGCCGCTCCTTCCAGGGAATTGATATTAAACATGAGTTTTGTCAATATAAGCAGCGCCGCCGCCGACAGGGCAGGCCAGGGGAACTGATGGCGCAGATTGGTTTTTAAAATACTTCCATAGATTTCCATCTTCTCTCTCATCTTCATATACCTTCACTTCCTTTTCCTATTTCCTGAAACCATGGCCTTCACCCGGTGCAGGAGGCTGTTGCCCCAGTCCATACCGCCTCTTCTCTTTTTCGCGTACACCCATACGACCGCCCCCAGACAGAGCAGCGCCAGAACGGTCAGGGACAGTCTGTTATACAAAAAGAGGCTTTCCTGGCTCTGCCAGATCGCTGTCTTGCGCAGAGAATTGTGCCGTACCTGAAGCCCGAAGCGCCTCACATCCCCGGTCAGCGTCGCTGTCTGCAGCGACACAAACCACCAGACGCACTGGAAAAAGATGGCCAGAAGGGGGGAGAACAGTTCTGTCAGCAGCGCCCCCAGGGCAGAAACTGCCAGAATATCCGGCAAGAGCCACAGAAGAGCCATCTGCAGACCGCTTCCCCAGGCAATGGGGGTCTGAGGGTACAGCAGGCCGGTGGTGTAGATGGTGTAAAGCAGAGTCAGCAGCACCGGTATAGTCATACAGCATACCAGCGCCAGATAGCGGATTCCCACAATTCGAATCGTGGAACTTTTCCGGGTATAAACCAGGGATTGCATCTGCGCTTTTTTATCCAGCTGCCAAAGCCCAGCCGCCACAAACACCGGCATTACCGCCAGAACAATTCCCATATAGTCACAGTGCAGCCGCAGATAAGCCTTGCCCAATTCCCCCGGCTTCATCACGGCCTCGTACTCGGCCAAAGCCTCCTCATAGGTCATGGGCATCCGTCCAAAGCCGGAGGCCAGGATATCCGGCGCATAACTGCTGCCGCCGCCGATCAGCTTGTCGGCCTGCCCCATGAGTTCGCGAAAGCGCTCATAGGTCATATCTTCCGGCAGGCTGTACTCCGGCAGAGCCACCTCCCGGAACTGCATAATCGGATTGCCCTGCTCATCCAGGCCCTCACAGAAATATCCCGCCTCCTGGTAGTCGGTAAATCCGTCTATTTCCTCCCCGGAAAGTCCCGTGAGTTCCTCCAGGATGGCCCGCATCTCCAGCCTTTTATCCTCCCGGAGCCGGACGTTTTTATAAAACATAATGGGATAAGCCGGGTAACTGCCGGAAAAATAGTGACCCAGCAGGCTTTCCACCGCCGCAGGCATGATCACTCCCGGGTCTTCCCGCACTGTCATACCGTAATCCTCTCCCGGCCGGGGTGCCGTGATTGCCCCTCTCTCGTCATTGCAGTACTGTGTCACATACATGGCGATCACCGTCACCGCATACAGAACGAATGTCATGGAGCAAATAACTTTTTTGCATTCTTTTATAAACATCTTTTTACCTCCCATAAGGCTTCCAAGGCCCTGCCGCTTATTCTTCTCCCACAATCTCACAGCCGTGCTGACGCAGGCAGTACATATAGGCGTCCTCACAGTTGGGCATGGCAGGCCTGGCCTCCGCCGGCAGCCCCTGCCCGGCATTGCTTTCGAGTGCTTCCTGTGCCAGAAACCGTACCGTCACCATATGCTCGCTGCGCAGCATACCCGTGACGATATACTCCCGCTTGATCCGTGGCAGCATATCAACGGGAATCTCCGCCGTATACACCTTGCCCCGGGCATTCTCCAGAAGCTGGGAGACTGTTCCGTTCCACAGAAGTTCTCCCTCATTCAAGATGGCGATATTTTCGCAGGTAGCCTCGATGTCCCCCACAATATGGGTGGACAGGATCACGATGCGTTCCTCCGCCACTTCACAGAGCAGGTTGCGGAAGCGGATTCGCTCCTCCGGGTCCAGTCCCGCCGTGGGTTCATCCACGATCAGTACCTTGGGATCGTGGAGCAGGGCCTGGGCGATTCCCAGCCTGCGCTTCATGCCCCCGGAAAGGCTTTTCACCCGGCTTCTCCGCTTTTCTGTCAGATTCACCCGCTTCAGCAGCAGTTCGATCCGCTTCTGCCGCAGAGCTTTGGGCATCCCCGACAGCACCCCCAGATAGTCCAGGCACTGGTAGACCGTCATATGGGGGTACATGGAAAAATCCTGGGGCAAATACCCGGTAATCCCCCGAATCTCCCGGGCGCGGCTGACGGGAATGCCGCACACGGTGATTTCTCCCCCCTGTTTCTCATGCAGGGTGGCCAGGGTTTTCATCAGAGTGGTCTTGCCTGCGCCGTTTCTCCCCAGAAGCCCGAACATACCCTGTTCTATGGTCAGGTTCACGTCCTTCAGCGCCTGTTTTCTGCCATAATACTTATCCACATGGCTGATGACAATGCAATTATTCTGTTGTTTCATGGTTTTCTCTCCTTTTTTATAAAATGTTCCGTACCCTCTAAAGGATACGGACGCCGCATCCTTTAGACGGAAAAATGGTGCGGATCGCTCCACACCATTAGCCTACTGCGCGTCTATCAACTTTTTATCTACTTTCAGGATTTCCACAAAATATTTTAAATCTGGCCGTCACCCTTCCGCCGCAAATCCCGTTGGTCAGCGCCAGACTGCCTCCGCATTTCGCACAGATCAGGCGGCAGATGTACAGACCCAGACCAAAATGGCATTGCTCCATCTGCCCCTCGCCCCTGTAAAAAGGTTCCGTGGCATGCTGCAGTTCCTCCGGGTTAAAGCCCGGCCCGTCATCCTCCACCACCACTTCCAGAACCCCCTCCGTCTCGGTCCAGGGCGCAGACGCTTCTTCCGGCATTACCCGCACCGTCACCTGCAGCATCTGCCTGGCATAGCGAAGCCCATTGGCCACCAGGTTCTCGAACACCTCCAGCAACAGCGCTTCATCCAGCCGCAGCGTCCCGCTCCCTCTGAAGGAGTAGGAGATATTTTGTCCCAGAATATCACATATGCCCTGCAGCTTTTCCTTCAAATCCAAGGCTTTCACCCATTCCGTTTCCGGTTCCAGGTCCTCCAGTTTCCGAATGTTGCTCATCTTCTGGGTGTAACTCTCCAGCCTGCGGACCTGCCCGTTCATCATGCCCAGTATCTCCAGCAGCTTTTCCTGGGAAATTCTTCCCTCTGGCACATACCGCTCCAACATTTCCCCATAGCCCTTCAGCACGGTAATGGGGGTCCGCATATCATGGGCAAAGGCGGCATTCAGCCTTTTCCGCTCCTCCAGCAGCTGCCAGGTGGCCCGGTTGTTCTCATACAGCGCCGCCCGCATCTTCTCAAAGCCGTCCCGGAGACGCCCCAGTTCATTGTCTTTCACCGGCTCCAGTTCAAACTCCAGACAGTTGTCCGCAATCTTCTCCGATGCCTCCTGCAGCACCCGAATGGGTTTTTCCAACTCTCTTTTATAAAAAAACCATACTGTCAGTCCAACACAAACCAATATCCATAAGGGTATCAGAATTATCTGGGCGCTGCTGATCAGGCCATAGACCACCTGCTCCGGCTCCACAGGTTCCCGGTTCTGGTCAACCGGCCTTTGAACATAGCCATGGTGTATCGTTCCATCGGGGGCTATATAGAGTTCATACTCGTCCTCCCAGATCCGAACGCCCTCCTCGTCCATAAAGTTGATTAAATACCAGTCCTGTACATAGTTAGAGCCAATGCCAATGGCCATCGTCCCCAGAAATGCCAAAACGGCACAGATCGGAATGCAGCAGTACAGGGCCTGGCGCAGAGATCTGCGCCGTCTCTGATGTCCCTTTCTGCCGGACGTCTTTCGCCGTTTCGGGGAATATATGGCCTGGGCCTCCTCGCCTGTCTCTCTCATTTTGTCATCCTGCCTCTGATTGATATTCCCCATCTTCCTCATTTTTTCCAGCGATATCCCATCCCCCAAACCGTCTCCAGATGGTATTCCTCGCCGTATTCTTTCAGTTTGGCCCGTATCCGGCGCACATGCTCCGCCACCACACTGCTGTCCCCCTCCGCATCATAGCCCCAGAGTTTCTCGTAGATCCGCTCCTTGTCAAACACCTGTCCGGGGCTCAGGGACAAAAGTTCTATAATCTCATATTCCTTTTTGGCAAAAGGGATTACCGGTCCCTCCACCGCCACGGTCCTGGCGGTATAATCTATTACCATCCTTCCCCAGAACCGCACGTTGGCATCCGCTTTAATCCGATGATCCCGGCGGATGTGAGCCGCCACCCTGGCCCCCAATTCCTCCATGGAAAAAGGTTTCAGGATATAATCGTCGCCCCCCGCCGCAAATCCCTGGACCTTGTCGCTGTCCTCGATTCTGGCCGTGAGAAACAGGATGGGGCAGGACACATAGTCCCGTATCCCCCGGCACACCGCCAGCCCATCCATATGAGGCATGTTGACGTCCAGCAGGATCAGATCCGGCTGCTGCAGAGCCAGAGCCATGGCCTTCTCCCCATTGTATGCCGTCAGGGTCTCATATCCATTCAGCTCCAAATAATCTTTAATCAGACTCACCACGTCCGGTTCATCATCCACGATCAATATCTTGTACATAAAAATTCCGCCTTTCCTGTTATTCTGCTTCCCTTGCCCACCCGGGCGGATTTTCAGGCCGGGAGCCGGAACACCTTTTTGAAGGGTTCCCGCGCCGCATCCCTATCAGCATATCAGTATAAGGCGGAAATATCAACTTTTTATCTATTTTTGGCTGGAAACTATATTGTTACTGTCAATCTGCACGCCCTCGATGCTGCTCACATAGCGGGAAAGGCGGGCATAGCCGTAATCCTTGTACTTGAATTCCGGGAAATGCTCATGAAGCTGCTGTCCCAGAATCTCCAATTTGACGTTCTGTTCCGCCTTGCGGATAATGTACTGCTGCACATTGGCTTCCACATTGACGGGTACCTCCTGGCCTCCCCGCACCACCAGAATCGTAGTGCCCTGCTTGACGATTCTGAACTTAGTGGCTTCGGTGATGAACTTCATCATGGCATTGTAGCCGTAGTTGCGCTCGTCAAAATCAGGATACAGCCTTTGCAGATTGCTCTTGACCATTCCCAGATTGGCAGGTTCTCCGTTGTTCTCGCACTCCTGCAGCAAATTGTTGATGGCGGACTTGATCTCCCCGATGGGGGTGATGGAATCCTTCTCCGCCACGGGCTTGTCTCCCTTGGACTCATCATCCACAATCTTATCCAGGAACTTATACTCATCGCAGACCGCGATAAAAGTCTTGGAGGCGTCGCTCTTGCCCATGCCGATCACGGACTTGCCCTCCTCCCGCAGACGGCTCACCAGACGGGTGAAATCGCTGTCCGAGGTCACGATGCAGAAACCGTCTATCGTGCCCTTGTACAGGATATCCATGGCGTCAATCACCAGCATGATATCCGCAGCGTTTTTCGCCGTGGAGTACCGGGACTGCTGGATGGGTACAATGGCGTATTTCAGCGCCTTCTTGTTCCAGCTGGCCAGGTCCGGGTTGGTAAAGTCCCCGTACATCCTCTGATAGGTGATAATGCCATACTTTTTCAACTCGCTGATAATCACGTCCACATATTTGGAACTGGTATTCTCAGCATCAATCAACAGTGCGTATTTTCTTTCTTCCATAACAACTCCCATCCGTCCGCCCTGGTGGGCTTTTATACCGGGCTCCCATGTCCTCCCGTCTTTGACATAATTATATTGTATCCTACTTTTTGGGAAAAGGCAAGCCTGTCTGTTGTCACATTGGGAACTGCCGTACACTAATCAGCCTTATCTTTCCTGCCACTTTTATTCAAAATAAAAATTGCTGCCAGAAGCTGCAATATAGGTATTCCGACATAGTTTACTATAGGATTGATGACGATCGGTATAAGATAGCAGACTCCCCCAATAATTAAGGATAAAATCCCCATAAAAACAAATGATATCACTTTACTGGATTTATCTTCAAAAGTATGCCTTCTATATGGCATTTCTGATTCCCTGCTCTTCGGGCAGCTTGACCGCTCTTCAAAATTATCTTGCATTGTGTTTTATACTTTTTTCTAAATGATAGCACATAATTACATACTTTTCCATAGCAAACCGTTTTGTATATATTTCAGGTATTTGTCAGCGGCTATCTCCGTTCTTCTTTATGAACCATCAACTTTTACCAGCCCTTATCCGATGAACGCCCACTACAACACCGCCCGTACTCTACTTCGGATATTGGAACTACTATGTCTTATATTAGATATGCGAAATAACTCTTGTATCTCCCGGCAAAACATATTATAATTTGTAGTAGTCATTAACTATATTACGATTCGGAGACGCCTTGAGGAGAAGATACCATGGCAAATAATTTGAGCGAAAGTTGGAATCAATTCATGAAAGTAACGGCACAGCTGATGGATGAGAACCGTTACAGCGCGTCCTGCCAGATTTGGAATAATGATATGACGAAACTGGTGAATGAATACAAACAGGAAGAGATAGCCTGGTACAATAGCCCGCGGATTACAGAAAACGGGTTTATAACCACAACCCAAAATCTCTGGTATACACATTATCTCAACAAAAAACGGCTTATGGCGCTGGGATTGACAGCCCATTATGACTACATAAAGCCTACGGAATATGAGAAGAGCGAGAACCAGAGTTATCCGTATTGGAAGTATAGCCATGACGGTAAAAATTTAATTTGTAAAATCAGCGATGAATTCCATTACAGGAAGTCCATTTATAACGGAAACCACTGTATATGGGTGGATGAGAGAAGAAAATCACCGGGTGAATATTATATGATCCAGTCCAGAAGCATGAACGGCAATTATATATGTCCGAACTGCGGCTGGGAAGGAGCGCTGGAATGTTTTGTGGACGGCTGCGACTATTGTCAGACGAAATTCCACATTGAAGATCTAAAGCAGAAGGTTTCTTCCGTATATATTCCCGGGGATTGGACCCAGCGCAGGGACGGTTTTACGATTCATAAGAATTTTGTGCCTCTGTATGTGGCACTTGTTATCATTGTAATTGCGCTTTTGGCGGTGGGGAGCAATATGGGAGGCGCCCTGACAATGCTGGCCCCGGTGCTTGGAATCATTGTAATGGTGGCATTCATGTTGATTTTTGTGGGAATAAAATCCCGGAAAAGTATGGACAGCGGGCCCGCCAGGACGAACCAGACACTTGAAAAGATCCGAAGCGTGGACAAACATTTCTCTGCGGAAACTTTTATAGGAAATCTCTCCAATAAGCTGCTCAGCATCTGCTATGCGGATTCGGCGAAGGAAATTGAGCCGTTTGCGGTATGCGACATGACGGCGCTCATTGCAAGTTGTCGTGGTGTGATTGATTGCAAATTGTTGGAATGCGTTCTGATGGAGTATCAGACGGAGGGGGATTTTCAGCATCTGCATGTTAAAACCGGGATATTGCTGACTAAATATGAAGCCAATGTGGTGCGGCAGGAGAAGGCTTGTCTGGAGCTCCATCTTGTCAAGAGCATCCGCGCGCTGACGCAGAGTATCAACGATGTAAATGTGTACCGCTGCGATTCCTGCGGCGCAAGCCTGTCTCTGCTTAACGGCGGCAGGTGTGAATATTGCGGACAGGGTTTGGATTTAAAGGAATATGACTGGGTGATTGAGAGATATTTTATACACTCCTTATGAGAAGAAGAGTCTGCGCCTCGAATTTTTTGAAACAACGCGATGCCACCTGAAAGTCATTATCTGCTCGCCACAATCGTAAACTCTCCCGGTACCTTTTCATTTGTCCATGCGGGGTGTTCGTCAAACCTTCTCAAATTAAAGCCGCTGTTTATGACTGAATTGATAATTTCGCTGACCGTATACTTCCTGTAACTGCACTTGGGCATTTTCTCCCGGATTTCCTCTTCAAAAAAACGGGCATGAGCCATTTCTCCTTCAAATACTTCCGAAAAAAAATAATTCGAGACAGATTGCCCAAATTGCAATATATCTGCTATTTTTGTAAATGGATGAAAATCACTGCATATCATTTTGCCGCCGTTTTTCAACAGGGAATACATAATGCGCATAAACTCATCAATATCATGAAAATAGTGCAGCACGCCTCCCTCCATAAATACCACGTCAAAATAATTTCCGTATTTCTCCATATCAATTTCAAGTATATCGCATACTTCAAAACCTAAGTCAACTTCTGCGGCGGCTGCGACTTCAAGCGCATATCTCTTATTGTCTTCTGAAATGTCAAAAACAGTCACCTCTGCCCCCAAAACAGCCAGGGGAACGGCCTTTTTTCCGCAGGAACCACATATGTTTGCGATTTTTATACCACTATAAGTTTCAAAATAGTCCGAATACTTCCTCAGCATCCCGATCGGATTTTCCAAGTCACTTTTCGCTCTCTCAGCAGGTGTTCCCGAATGCTTCACCCAAAAATCATAGGCATTATATTCCCATGCCTTTTTATTTTGCATACTGTAATCTCTCATATGTAATACCCTCCCTCGCGCAATTTATTAGTCTAATTGTATCATGTACTCCATTCATGCATTCCGGCAGCGTCCTCATTTTCTCCCGGCAGTCTGGTTCTGTCTTTCTATATTCATGCCTAAATTAATGATATCAATATAATCATTCATGCTCCTGAATTTTTGATAATATAAATGATTCAAATGTAATTCGATTTCCATCTGATTGTCATTAAGCCTGTTGACAGCTGCTTCCAGACTTCTGGCGGCTTGCAGGTTAAATCCATGGACATTGTAATATGCCAGCGTAATATGCGGCGTAAAAGGATAATTCAGTTTTTTGACGGTATCAAAAATGGAATACAAGTTCATCAGCCTGCGATATTCAGTCTCATCGGCAGGATACAATCCCAAAACCAAACTGGTATCAACCATATTAAAAATATATTTGCTTTTCATTTTTATGGATGCTCTTTCCTGCTTTTGAACTTCTTCCAATCTGTCAATTACCCTAAGTTCATTTTCAAACAACTCCTCTGCCACGTCCCGCAAAACCGGGCCATTGCTGAGATCATGCAAAGTAACATGAAAGGTATGCGGAAGTAATCTTTCACAAAAACATTCCGGGGCAGACTGATATAATAACTCCACATATTCTGCCAATTTACCTTTCACAATATCATCCAGCGCAAAAACCACCGTATCACCATAAAAATTGTTAAATGTATTATCCCTACCAACTTTTTGTGATATGGATGGATTTCCCTTAAAATATTCGTTTTCAAAATTTAATTCCTTTTTTTCAAATAAATTGATTCTATTCATAAATTCCTGATATGTTTCCAAAAACGAAATAGTCATAATAACAGGCCTCCTATGAATTAGATTTTATCATAGAAGACCTGTTGCTGACAGCTATTTTCGTTAAAAGTTTCATGCACGGAACCGCTGCCGTATTAGCAATATGCACCGATCCCTTTTCATATATTAATTGATGCTATTAAATCATATTTAACAATTTTGCCTGTTCTTCCGCAAATTTTTCGTCAGATAGCAGACCTGCATCTTTCATTATTTTTAACTTTTCAACTTTTAACTTAAAACTCTCCATTGCATTCGTCTCTTGCAATTCAATCTGTTCAACCGGTGTGGCTTCTGATCTAATATCAACTTTCAATAGTCTTCCGTTCTCGATCATGTCTGTTGATTGATGAACCACCGTTTTCTTTTCTAATTCATCTACTATTCCATATTTTTTCTCAGGAAGGTAGGTCTGCAGAAAATTGTAAATATCCTGCGGCAATTCAATGTCTATATACTGCTTTTTCATTTCAGAATAAAAATTTAGCATGACGCTTCTATCATCTATCTTTTTAATATCTGAGTCGATAGAAAATGATGTATTCGCAGGCTTCTGCTCGGCCGGCTTATATGTAAGTGCCGCACCTAAAGCCATTCCCATAAAGCCAAACAATCCCCCTCCTCCTACTACCGCTAATTTAGAAAACTTACCGCCGGTCATACTACCGCCAAAACTGGAATAATTTCCATGTATATCCGTTGCGTAAGAAACATTTCCGGCTTTTTCGTAGTAATGTATATTTTCATAGGTTATAACACCATTACTTTCTTCTTGTGCATATCCATCTATTTTTAAGAAATTTAAATTCTTTTTCTCATCTATATAAATCAAAGCAATCTTATTCTGATCCGAAAACAGTTGATACATGGGAGTAGATTCCTTTATATGAAAACAATAGCAATCTTGGTAAAACTGCAATGCTTTTTGCTCCTTCTCAGCTGCTAATCTACGCTGTTCTTCCTCCTGTTCTGTCTTGATCTGCTGTTGCTGTTGTTTCTTTTCAATAAATGCAATTTTTGTCTCTTCAACAATCTTTAACCATTTTTTTGCATCCGCCATTCCCGGTAAAGCGAGCGTAGATTTTTTATTATTTACTACAGATTTGGAATTATATTCAATCAGAAGAACCGTTTCTTTTCCAACTTCGTCTATATATACCTTTTCAATATCATCGTTCGATATCTCAAATGAATACGCAGTATTGCTTAACTGATTATCATAAAATGCAAATCCGTCACCTTCGATGTGAGAAGGGTATATTCGCAGTCTTATCGTGGTTTTTTTGCCAAAAATACCGTTCTTAAATTCTCCATAGTAGAAATCAATACATTCTTCCGATTTTACATTCATTATTATGCCCTCCAAAAATCAATCAATTTCCAATCTCATTTTACCACAAAAAAATAGGGCATGGCAACCGCCACACCTTATTTTTCTCAAAGATTTCCCATTATGCTGTTTGGTTCTTTGAAAACTCTATCAAATCAGAAACATTAAAAAACGGTACATCTATTTCTTTCTTGATACCTTCCGCCCATATGGTCAGCAATCCCAGGCCGGAATTGTTAGAATTCATCCTGTAATACATTTTGAATTTTTCCGGCGGCAAAAAACTTTCATCTTCTATACGGCTGCAACTATGCTGTAATCTAAAATGGTAATTCCATCCACTATTAAAGTCAAAATTTCCATCCAGTGTCAACTTCGATTTTTTTTCTACATCTTCGGTATCAATGGTGGGAACACTCCATTTTTCCGACATTTTCTGCGTCATATCTTTTAGAAGCCCACGCATTTCTTCCCATTGATAATAATAATCGGAATTATAATAGCACCAGTTCGCCGCCTGATTATTTGCGCCATACTCATCATTCACTTTCAATCCTTCTTGATGGTTTGCATAATTCGCCTTCCTTTGATTTTCTTTTGCAAACATTTCATAAATCTGACTGATAATTTGTGTATTATCTTTTTCGTCATTTCCTGTTGTCCGGCGTGTTTGGGACAGATATACTCTCATGGAAGTACAACATTCATAAAAATATTTTTCAATATCTTCTTTTCCTGCTTCTCCGGCATAATAAGTCTCCATATAACCCGCAATTTCTTTTTGCATTTCATGCCCAAACTTATCTCCGAATATACTTCCCGGCATACCCTTCACCTTCATAATGTCATTGTAGTTCTCAGATGTAAGAACGAATTCCTTTACACAAGAAAGTTCAACACAGTCTTGCAGATTGAGATTGATTTTATTTTCACATTTTTTCCGAAATTCTGCATTTTCCCTTTCGGACGCACCTACAATGTAATTTCCCGATGATGAAAAGACCATTGTACCAATCATATCTTTCAAATTTATCATAAAATTCATTCTCCTTTACCGAATTATTTTTTGTAAAAGACCTACAATATTTCTCTGGCACAAATGATATTCCTGTTCTATCTCTGCACATTCGTGCAGTACCTTAGTAAATACATTTTAGTCCGTCTCGCCATCAACACATACTACTATTTCCAGCATGCGCGGCGCTCCGATCACTTAGATCCATACGTGGCTTTTGCAGATATATGTACTCTTTATTTCGGAATAGTTAATTGATTTCCTTAATGCAATTTATCTTATCATTTCTCTTTTTTATTCCGCCGCTTTGCCCGCAGCAGCAATCCTCCCTATTTCCGTGCTCTCTGAATTGTGGTAGAATAGAAGCAACGGAGTCATAGATGAAAATATGAATGGAGAAGTAAAATGAAAGCATTCGATAAAAATTACAAATTGCTGGATGAAATGTACCAGGATGAATATTATCCAGATTTTCTGGTGGACAAGGTAAAAGGCGAACTCCAAAAGGTAATTGAACTTTTGGAGACTGGCGAAACCGACACCGAGGTTATTCAGGAAAGGCTGGACGAAGTGGTCTGTGCTATTAACGACTTACAGGAAGAATTTTACGAGAACGACAGTGAAATTGAAACAGTGGCTCGCGACTGCATAGGAGAAACCGTGGGCTATGTGCTGGAATGGTTCGGTATTCCTATTGATGTGGAGGAAGCCATTCGGGAGCGGGATTGGTAAAAGTCAACCCAAGAACGAATAAAAGACCGCGTGTGGAGCGTGGCTAACGCTGGAGCAACTTGCGAAGCAAACCCACCCTCTCCGTCAGAGCAAGGGAGCTACAAGGCAGAGGACTTCAAGGCCATCCGCCACTATACCCTTATCAGGTAGGCGAAGTTTTGTAAACGTCAAACCCATTGTCCTGCTGCAGCCGCAGTCTGGCACATACTCGAAAAATCGCCTGTCAGAGAATGCTCTCAGATGGAACCCATTCCGGCAGCTGATCTCCATATATGATAGTCTTGTAGCTCCGCCTCCAGCGCGCAGTAGTCCGCCTCGGCCCCCAACATATCCCCGTCCCGGGCGGGGTAGGTGGTACTTCCCACCGTGCCTGCGGCGGCGTTCCCCAGAGAGACAAGGGAGGACGCGCAGGACTGGAGGGAAAGCAGGAGCAGTACGCAGGCCACCGCCGCCAGAGTCCCCACGGGATGTTTTTTTACGAGGGCCGCGGCCTGCTCCGCCAGCTTTTCCGTGGCGGCGGCTGTTTTCTCGGCGGCCTTTGCCCCCTGTTTCGCGGCCTGTTTTGTGGCCTGCCGTGTCTGTTTGGCGTACTGCCTTTTCAGCTTTTGCCTGTGCCAGTAGCGGGTGGCGGCGTTTTTGGCAAGCTCCGGGTTTTCCTGGGCCACAATACGGAACTGATAATCGGCCCGGGCCTTAATGAACTTTGTCTCGGCTTTGCGGACGGCCCGGGTGCTCCCGGATGCGCCTTTTGACATAGCGCGTCCCCTGCCGCAGGACGGCCTCGCCCGCAAGCTCGGCGTGGTGAGCCGCCTCGGTTCCCACATTTTCATGCTCCACCTCGTAGATTTTTCCATGCACAAAGCCGTGGGCGGTGCGCCCGGCGGCCCCAAAAGCCCGGCGCACCGGGCCTTTGGATTTCGGGGGCTTTCTGCCCTCCAGCTTTTTGCGGGCGCGGTTCAGCTTGTCCTCCCGCCGCTCCATGCGCAGCTTTGACCGGCTGATTTTCTCCTTTTCGCTTTCCGTGCTGAACTTGGCCTTTTTGCCTTCCGGCCCTTTGGGGGACTTTGGGACATTCTGTCCCGAAGTGGCCTGATCCCCGGCGCTAGCGGTTTTCTAATAGGGTTTTTATCATTTTCCCGGTGCCGGGAAAATAATTCTGTTATTCGTCCGTTTCATCTGACTGCACATCACCGAACAGAATACGCATATAATCGCGGCGGCCATACAGAACGCGGTCTATATAAACATCTTTTCCGTAAGCCCGGTAGAACATAAGGTAGTTTCCGCTTACGAGAAAACGGTAATCGCTTTCCGTGTCCGCGATTGAGGAAAGCGGAGTACCTACATAAGCCTGATTTTTCAGGACGCGGATTTTCTTTGTGATCCTGCTTATAGTTGCCAGGGCCGCGTCCGGGTTTTCAAGTTCCTCTGTAATATAGGCTTTGATTTCAGCCAGGTCATTTTGCGCCTCTTTCGACAGATGCAGGTTATTCATGGGAAAGCCCGAGGTTTTCCTCCACGGCCTCCAATGTCAGCCAGCCTTTCTCTTCCCCGGATTTCCGGCCTTTTTCAAGCTCGTTCATCAGCCGGATGGTTGCCTGTGTCTTTTCATAGTCCTGTATGTCAATAATTGCATAGCGCCCCCGACCGTTTTTCGTCAGAAAAACGGGAGCGCCTACTGCTACATCATGCAGTACCTCGCTGTAATTGCGCAGATCGGAAATAGGTTTAATGTTTGGCATAAGGTTCAGCTCCTTTCTGTCATTAGTATAACCCAATCTGCTGTAAAATTCAACAGCAAAATTTACAACACATGGCAATGAAATTATAAGCCTTTCCCGCCGATGGCAACAGCCGCCCGCACCTGTGCAATCCGCTCCGTGGCCGGGCCGTAAAAGGCCGGGGCCGTCTCAAAGCAGATAAATTCCCGGCCCGTGTTCAGCGCGGCGATGGCCGTTGTGCCGGAGCCCGCGCAGATGTCCGCCACCACCTCGCCGGGGGCGGTGTAGGTCTTAATCAGGTATTCGCAAAGCTCCACGGGCTTTTGGATACGTTTTTCTTGTAGGGCCTGCCCTGTTCAAACTGCGGGTTGTATAAGGGGAGCTTTTGGTAGAACACTAAGATATTCTCCGTCTTTTTCAGCGGGGCGCGGCGGGCGTTGAGAAAGCCCGTACAGCGGCTCTTGTACCACACCCATTCATAGCGGAGCATGGGAAGGTTGGACGCGCCGAGGATTTTGTCATATGGGCACTGCGCGAAGAACAGCACTGCCCCGGAGGGCTTGACCGCCCAGCGCACCGCCTCCCAAAGCTCCGGGAGCGGCAGGGGCACATCCCAATAGTTGCGGGTCGTGCCATAGGGCGGGTCGATCAAGAGCATATCCACCGAGTGCTCCGGGAGGGAGCGCAGGCCCGCGATGCCGTCCATAAGGTACAGGCCGGAGGGTTCCGGCCTGGGGTTCGGGACATTTTGTCCCAAAGCCGGGCTATCTTGCATCCCTCCCCTCCTTTCCCTTTGCCGGAGCGGGCGGCATTTTTCTGCGCGGCCTCCTTTCCCGCCTGATCCATCTGCTCCCGGATGGGCGCGGGGCGCACCGCCTCGGCCCGGGCCAGCAGTTTTTCCACCGCCGCCTGGTATGCCTGGGCCCCGGCCGCGTTCAGCCGCTCCTGGGTGGCCCGGTCATTGATCTGCACCGTGGAGCGGTAGCCCATCCTGCTGGTAGGGTCGGGCTTTGAGGGAGCGCCTAAAAAAACGCCGTTCTGCCCGTTCACCACCTTGAAGTCGTCCACCACCACGCCGCCGAAGTTGACGCTGGCAAAGCCGATCAGCTTGCCCTGGGGCTCGATGGGCCGCACCGACACCTCGATGGGAATGGCGGCCTCCTGCAAAACGGCCTCCGTCCACATTTTTACGGCCTCGTCAATGGTGACGCCCTTTACCTCGGCCAGCTCCGCGATGGGGGCCTCGAACAACCAGCGCCGCTCTTCGGCGGCAATCTGTTCCGGTGTAAGTATCACATCCTTGCTCATATCATTTTCCTCCTTTCCGGGCTGGGGCACCACGGCCCCGCCCTGGTAGTCATAGCCTGCCCCGCGTATCGCGGACAGGGTTTCGGCCGATACCCTTCCCTGCAGTTTCAGGTCGGTTTCGGCCATGAACGCCAGCACATCCCGCTGGTCAAATTCCTCCGGGAGCTTTCCGTTCCACGCCCGGCGCATTTCCCCCTCCGGGCCCAGCTTGTAACGCCTCGGCATATCCGGCCTCCTTTCCCGATCTTTGGGACAGATTGTCCCGAAGTGCCTCTAAAATCAGAAATCAGTGTGCGCCGAAGATGCTGCGGGCGATTGTCCCGGTCTTTAGCAGCATGAAACAAAGGAGCACCGTGTAGCCCACAATCACCCATATGGCGCCAATGGGGTCGCCCCCGGTGGCGATGCCCTGCACCAGCACCGCATAGGTACCCACGCAGACTAAAATCAGCATCCCCTGGAAAGCCACGGCAAAGAGGGACTTTAGGTAGTTCTGGCCCATGACGCCCACCTCCCGGTTGGAAAGGGTGGCAACGGGGATGGGCGCAAGGCTGGTCAGCAGGTAGATCTCAATCATCCTGCCGTACACCAGCACGAAAATGACGATGCCCAGCGCCTGCATGGTAAGGCCGATGACCGAGGACTGGAGCCACAGCCCCAAGAGCGGGCCCAGGTCCATCCCCTCCAGCGTGGCCTCCAGGCTGTCCAGCATCCCCGGGGAAACCGCCGTGGAGCCCCGGATCAACCCGGCGGAGCGGGAAATCACACTCTGGGAGACATCAAAGACGGCCATCACGATATTGAATGTGTTGGAAAGTATCAGCACCGCGCACGCGGTCTTGAACATCCATTTGTAGAGGTTCGCCACGTCAACTTCGTGCATATTGTTTTTTTCAAGGAGCATCTGGATGAGCTCATAGGTGGCTACAAAGGTCAGCACCAGCCCGGCGATGGGTAAAATCACCGTCTCGGAAAGCTGGCGGATGAGGGAGAAAACCCCGGCGTTCCATGCCGCCGGGGTCGTCCCTACCTGCACCGCAATCTCTCCGACTCTGGCGTTGACAGTATCAAAGAGCCCCTCAAGGTTCCCCATGATGCCGCCGATCAGCAGCTCCCGCAGCCAGTCCTCAAGCCAGTCGGTGAGAAAGTCCATAAGCCACCGCCCTTAAAACAGCCCCGACAGCAGGGGGATGAGGGTCGTGCCGATGACGATGATGCCGCCCCCGGCCATGAGCTGCTTCACGCCCTGGCTTTTTGCTCATATTTGATGCCTATAAACAATACCATGTAATAAGCAAAAGCTATATGAAACTAAATACTGTATTAAAAAATGAAGCCAGAAATCTTTCTTCTTGATTTCTGGCTTATCAGCTCTGTTTATACGCCCCTGTCAACTTTTAGTTGTTTAACCTCTTCAAGAGAAAGTCCTGAAATATTAACAATTTCCTCTAAAGCATATTTGCCAGCTGCCAGCATACGAAGTGCAACCTCTTTCATTCCTTCTTTCAATGTTTGATTCCTCATATCTTCCATAGCACGGCACATAATCTCGATTCCCTCCTTGCTCTCTTTGAAAAATCTCACCCTGTCCGCCAGTGTCCTATAATACATATCTGCTGCGTCTGTGCAGGAGAAGTCGTGCATTAACTTCCCGATTGGCGTATCTCCACGGTAAGCGCCATTTACATACAGTATGTGCGAACCGTCCTCAAATCTTTCCCCGGTTCCTAAAAAGCACCGCTCAATCGGATAAAGCGGCAACCCCTTTTCCATTACGTCATTCTCTGTGATAAAGATTACCCACGTTTCCGGCAGCTTGTCGAAGTCCTCGCCTTTTTTCAAGAGGTTTGCGTCCATCATGCTTGCGTTGTACCTTGCTCTTTTTCTCCCGGCTCCTTTGTCGGAGCGCTGTACTTCCACATTCAATTTTGCCCCTGTGCTGTCCGTAGCCAGGATATCCAGCCTCACCGAACGGTTCAGCAAGTTCTCCACAAATACCTGGGTGCGGACGTCCAGCACCTTTAAATCCGGCTTTTCCAGCACAATCTGCAATACCAGTTCTATGCTTGCCGTATCTCCCTCAAAACACTTTGTGAGGAAATCATCATCAAGCAGGCGAAAGCCTCTTAACCTCTGTAAATCTTCCTGATGTTTCTGGTCTATCTGTTCCGTCACTGTCAATCTTCCCACCTGCTTTCCCTTCTGTTTTCGTATCTCCATACTACCATAAACCTCCCGATTTTACAAGCCGGGAGCCAGCGCATTTCTGATTCCCGGCCTGTTTCCGTTATCGCTTTTTTGCATCTGCTGTATCTCACTTTTCAGCATACGCTTGATTTTGTCGCTCATGGTTTCCTTGCTGGTCTTGCTAAAATGAACCCTCACAATGTAGGTCGTCCAGCCAATCTTCTTCACCAGTGCGGGAGCGTCCTTAGCCGGTGCTGTGGT
The DNA here is from genome assembly GCA_011959105.1 of Lachnospiraceae bacterium. Taxonomy (GTDB): domain Bacteria; phylum Bacillota; class Clostridia; order Lachnospirales; family Lachnospiraceae; genus Acetatifactor. The sequence continues at coordinate 33,361 of BLLU01000234.1, forward strand.
GGTAGTGTCCTCTGTGATTTTCTCGTTATTCATAAATTCTCCTTTTCATACAATCAGATTTTATTATCCTTCCTCACAATCTCCTTCGCCGCCGCTTTGGTCGCCCTGGCTCCTTCCTCCCGGAAATTCTTACCAGAAAAGAGAACCGGCGCACACCGTTCCAGTATGCGGTCATAAATCCTTGCGTGGGCAAGGTCTGGCGGGTTCTTGATTTCTTCCAGTTTCAGGTTTGTCGTGACAATCAACGGCTTCTTACTCCGATACCGGCTGTCAATAACGGTAAACATCTGCTCCATGGCATACTCGGTATTCCTTTCCACGCCTAAATCGTCAATGACAAGCAGGCTGTAATCGTCCAGGCTGGCAATAAAGGCCGCCCTGTCCTCGGCAAACACGCCGGTCAGACGGTTCAGGATAGACGGGAAATTTGTCATCAGAACCGGCACGTCACGGTCAAGCAGGGCATTGGCAATACAGCCGGCAAAAAAGGATTTCCCGGTTCCCACGTCACCAAAGAGCAGAAGGCCGGTATTGTCCCGGTATGCCTCCCTCCAATGCTCCACATAAGCGTGTGCTTTCTCCATGACGGGATTCTGGCCGTTATCATTGGCAAAAGTGTAATCATAAAGGTATCTGTCCTGAAGCCCCTGTGCCTTCCGGCGTTTGATACGCTCCATGCGTTCCCTCTGTTCCTCCATGGCTTTCCGTTCCTCCTGTGCCTTCTGCTGGCAGGGACAGAGGCAGCGGGGCATGAAATAGCCGGAGCCTCCGAACCTGGGCACGACAGTCTGGCGGCTGCCACAGCATTTCTTACAGTGAATAAGCCCGTCAGCTTGTTCTATGTATTCGTCCCCGGCAAGCTCTATAATCTCCGGTGGCTCTGTCAATGGCCGCCCTGACTTCTGCGGTAATCTCAATCATATGCTTGCTACGAAAGTTCTTCCTATTACCTACAACGCTTCTTAATCCTTATTCAATTTTTGCCGGACAGCGATTATTTTTCCTCACCCTCAACCTCTGCGATCTCCCGTGCGGTGGCGGTGACTATCCGTATTCCCGTATAGCTCATATCATCAAGGAGCGCGTCAAGCTG
>BLLU01000235.1 GCA_011959105.1 Lachnospiraceae bacterium
ATAGGACAGGAAAAGCAGTATGATGGTATCTATAGCAGAGGACACAAAAAGAAGAGAACCCCACCGACCAAAGTTTGGTTCTCTTCCCATCCATCAGCCAGATCCCAGAAAGGACCCGCCATACCAATGATACGACCATTTACTGTTTTTTGCAAGCTGAACCAAATATCTCTTTCCGACAGGCAGTGGTTTGACCAGGAGGCTGGGAGCCTCTCCCATACGGATGGTATCTGCCCTGTCTGCCATGCGAAAGCATGTCTGTCCCCATTTGCGTCCTATACGCGTTACCTGGTGGAGTGGAAGGAGGATCTACCCATTACACACGAAGTAACCGTACAACGTTACCGGTGCAGTTCCTGCGGCCATACCCATGCCCTGCTCCCCAGTCCCCTGGTACCCTATTCCTCTTATTCCCTGCGCTTTATCCTCCTTGTGCTGCGGGGCTGCTTCCTGCACAGGGCCTGCGTACAGAAGATTTGTGAACATGCAGGAATCTCTGTTTCTACCTTCTACCGCTGGAAAGCCCTCTTCCTTGCGCATAAGGCCCTGTGGCTGGGGATGCTGGAAGACCTGAAGGCGTCTGCGGAAGCATTCCTTGACGGCATGGACGGCATCCTCCTGCAGGGTTTCTGCCGGAAATTCCTCTTTTCGTTCCTCCAGCGTCTGCGCGGCGCCTTCCCGGATCCGCCGTCCGGCGCACCGGGCCAGCCATCCGGCTCCACATAAGACGGGAATGGGAATTCGGAATGGTTTCTGTTAGTCTGTCTGTAACACCAATAGAAGGAGGATATATGTTTATGGAAACAGCACAGACGCAGAAGGAACAGATGGAAGTGGCACAGATGCGCTTCGGGATCATCGCGCCGCTGGTGCAGGGAACTTATACGGATGATTCCATAGCCGCTTACTGCCGCCGGGTGGCGCGCACCCCGCAGCGGCTGCCGGACGGGAGGGTGTTCGAGTATAAGCCCAAGACTGTGGCGAAATGGTACCAGCTCTATGAAAAAGGCGGCATGGAGGCCCTGGTCCCCCGAACCCGTTGTGACAAGGGCGGCACCCGGGTGATCCCGGAGGAAGCGGAAAGGGAGATCCGCAGGCTTAGGAAGGAATACCCGCGGCTGAATGCCACCCAGGTCAGGGAGAAACTGGTGCAGGAGGGAACACTTCCGGCAACGGTGTCCGTCTCCACCATCCAGCGCTATATCAAACACAACGATCTTAAGGGTACGGAAGATACATCCGTGAAGGACAGGAAAGCTTATGAGGAGGCGTATTTTGGGGGGATGTGGCAGGCCGACACCTGTTATCTTCCCTATATCAGGGAAAACGGGAAGTCCCGCCGTG
>BLLU01000236.1 GCA_011959105.1 Lachnospiraceae bacterium
TCTTCTTTTTGTGTCCTCTGCTATAGATACCATCATACTGCTTTTCCTGTCCTATTAAAATGCCGTCCAACAGGTACGGCGTCCCGCAAGACAGAAATTCTCCTTGATGTGATTGATCTGCCTTTCAACAGCAGTCCTGACCTTATAGGTGTTATGCCATTCGTCAGTTCCGCGGATGGTTCCGGGATAGGCACGCAGGTTTCTTTCGGGATAGATATAAACCATGCGTCCGCACCTGGAGGAAGTGCAGGGATTGTCGCAGAAACATTCCCGATGGCACTTGCCAGTGGTTTTGTTGTAACTCCATTTCATCTTTGGACAAACGAACTTGAGGGTAGGGATGCCGCTCCTTAAGTTAGATTTGGAGCCTTCCGATTTCATGGGAAGAGAAGGGTCAAGGGGACAGCAGGGGATACCGTCCGCATTGAGGGTATAATCCTGGTTTTCCAGACCGGATCTGGCATTCAGTGGGATATAAGCCTTGGAGAAATGCCTGCTGTCACCAAAGGTATTGCCGGTCAGAAGAAACTTATAGAGTTCTACGGTATCAAAGGCCGCATCACCAAGGAAGGTTTTGGGATTGATCAGTGGGTGCTTTAAAAAAAAGTCCCTGAGTGTGGGGATCAAAAGCCTTGAATCGTGTACACACTTATCCTCATCTGGGGAATCGGATTTTTTATTGACCACAATGTCGGGATGAGACGTAAAAAAATCCTTATTGTAAAAAGAGAGGTGCCGTATGATACCAAGACCGTTGGAAACAATGCCAAATTTGAAGACATAGCAGAAGTGCCCATTGATGTACAACTGCCTGATCTGAGGGTTAGCGGAGGCATGGGAAGGCATGGAGCCGTAAGCAGCTTTATAGGGATCAAAAGATTTGTCACCCCTCTGAGTTTTCGCATATGCTTTAAGCTGTTTGATGATGCGGTTTGCGTACTTTGGATTATTTTCAGTAACAAATGCTTCGATCCCAGAGGAATCAAAGATGGTCATGTCAGCTTTGGAGGAGTCAATGGCCTGGCAGATTGGTTCGGTAACATCAACGAGGTTGTGGAAAACGAGCTGTAGATCCTCCAAAAAGTCCTGTTTGAAACGAGTGATTTTGGAAGCATCCGGGACTTTATAAAACCCACAGAACTCACGAAGGGTTTTGGAGTAAGCAAGAAAGGTCAAAAGAAGCTGGTCAGTAGGGATTGAAAAAATACGCTGTATGATCAGCGCCCAAAGGAGAGCCTGTAAGGGGTATTTACGTGATCTGCCCGTCCGGGCATAGAAATGATTTCTAAAGGAAAGAGGAATCAATTCATCAATATCGATATGAGTTTCTAAAAGAGAAAGAAACGCAGGTTTGTCATTTTGAAATTTTTCTTGGCAGTCCGCAAAAATATTTGCCAAAGAAAGCTGTTTGTATGGTATCATGTAAGTGCAACTCCTTTCTTGGTGGATTGGTAGAGATAGTTTTTGGACAATTCTATTTTACCATAAATCAGTGAGGAGTTGTTCTATTTTATAACAAAAAGAATCCTGTATTTATGCGGGTTCTGGCGTTTCGCAAACGCCTATGTATTAATATATATAAAAAGGAGAGTTGCTGAGAACTCTCCTTTTTTGCTTTGATAAACTTTATTTTTCATTATCCCAAGGAACATTTTTCATTAATCCTTTAAACTGAGAAACCTTTACTCGTTTTTGTGACAACTCTCTATACCTTTCCGCCTGATTCGCATATAGTATTTCAAAAAAACGACTTGAATTGATTTTCTCTTTGGCCGCCTCCGCCAACTTCATATTTTCACGCACCTTATCATATCTATTGCACTCATAGTAAATAATGCACTTCTGTAGATATGCCTTTTGTATATACTCCAATTCCAGAGGGTCCGTATATTCTATGGCATCCTTGGCCTGCAGTTTATTTAATATAGTGTCAAAAAAAGAGAGCGCCTCTCCGTATTTTTTCTCATCCCTGGCACTAACCCCCAGTTTAAACAGAGAACGGAACTTTACACTTCTGCGATTGGACCGCCTGAAACATTCCTTCGCCTGCTCAGGATATCTCCCGTCTGTCTCAAATCTTTTGCCCATCCAATAATATATGGAAGCGGCAAAACACTCTCCTTCCAGATCAATCAGCGCCTCTGAAAATGCGTTTATCGTATCCCTTGTCCTTTTTTTCAGGGGTTCATAACACAGGCCCATCAACACTTTCGCATTGGAAAAATCAGAATAATCCCCAATTAAGCTATTGCATTCTTTAAACATCTCTTCTTCGGAAAAATACAGAACCTCATTCCGATAGCTGCAGGCCATATTCGCCTTTACCTTTGTCCACAGCAGAGCATACCTATAGTGCGCCCCCATTCTGCCTGCATAACTCTCGTCATTCTCAAGTTTTTTCAATTTATTATATGCGTTCACAAAGGCGTCCCTGGCATCCCGTATTACTTCGTCCTTGGCATTAGAATAGTATTGCATGGTGACTGAGTGAAGAAACAAATTGTTATCTACAAAAATCGGTATCATGTCCTGATCAAAGTGATACTGGTCCCTCTCCACTTTCTGAGCGGTATAATATAGGATTTCATTTATGATTCTCTGCAAAAACTCCTTCTGTTTCTCCTTCTGCGCCTTTGTGATCAATTCATAATTCGGCTCAGTACCTTCTTGATACAGATATAATGCGTTCTCCGGCAAATGGCTGATCAGATCCGCATACTCTTTTTCATCCACTATTTTTGTCAGTAACTCTTTGTTTTTTTCCTGTGGGGACTTCTCCCCTATAAAAACACAGGCACTGCATTGCGTCTTTTTTTCATAAGATGTCTTATCTGCTTCCCGGTCAAACAGAATGTCCTCATAAACAAGGACTCCTATAAAACGCAAAAACTCGGACAGAAAAATATAGTCTGTCCGATGAATAATATCATGAATGATTTTCACTGCCCGAATTGTGCACATAATCATATACGGGAAGCTACTGCTTCCCTCCCCCTTTTCAACATTCAGCTTGCGAATATCGCATCACAGTGATCAATTTGCTATCCTGACTGAATGGGATGAGGTGATATTTCTTGATTAAGGTACTTTTGTCCAAGATATATTTTATATAATATAATTTTTTTCACACTAATATATCTCATCTTATATTATCCTTATCTGCATTATATGGCCATACACGGAATATAGTTCTTCCTCAATTATATCTCCTATGTATTTTTGTCATATAATGATCGCTGTAGTTTGTTTGATTTTCGTCTTTCAACATATATCCTTATACTGTGTCAGACATACATACGTATAATAATGCATATTAGCACTAATAGACATAGTATGCCACCCATTTCTCCCCCTGTCAATAGTAAATATATCCAATTTTTACTACATTTTTTTGCATAATCCACTTTGGACTCCACCTTCCTCTTTTCATCCTCCCCAAATCATGCTAAAATAGACCTACCAACACTTTCGGAGGCCCCCATGAACAATCGCAAGTTTGCCTTTATCATATGTACCAATGACTCGCTGTTATTGGAGGAATGTGTTCATTATCTTGACCACCTGGACGTGCCGGAGGGATATGAGACGGAACTGCTCACCATCCCGGACGGGGAAAGCATCGCTTCCGCGTACAACGAAGCCATGCGGGCCAGCGATGCCAGATACAAAATATATATGCATCAGGATGTTTTCGTCTTAAACAGGCATCTGCTGGCGGACCTTTTGGCGATCTTTTCCTCTGATCCGAAGATCGGCATGATCGGCATGGTGGGTTATGAAACCGTGGCCGCCGACGGGATCATGTGGCATGAGGACCGAACCGGCTGCCTGTATACCCGCCGCCCCAGGATTCCCTATCCGGCATTATCTCAATATCGGTACCACATTGCGGACGGCTATGACTTCGTTGCGGAAATCGACGGATTCTTCATGGCTACCAGTCAGGATATCCCATGGGACGCAGAGAGGCTGGACGGCTGGGATTTCTATGATGCCTTCCAGAGTATGCGCTTCCTGCTGGAGGGCTATAAGATCGCTGTCCCCCGTCAGAAGCATCCCTGGTGTATGCATGATGACAACGGCCTTCTGAACCTGGCCCATTACGACCACTACCGGCAGATATTTTTACAGCATTATGAACCTTTCTTAGGAAAAAGTTATGCGGAAATCGCAAATATGGGAGATTGAGAACATGAGGAACAACTTATCTGAACTGCGCCGGGAGGCCGAAGAATATTTCCGCCAGGTATCTCAGGACTTAAACTCCGCCAATGAAGCGTACCGGCACATTCTACGGATGCTGGACGCCTCTCTGGCAACAGGGGATTATACGGAATTGCTGAAGCTGATTCCCTATATGGAAGAGGCCGAAGGACATGTGGCTCTCCAATACATCGGGAAGAGTCATCGCCTTCTGCGCATCCTGAACATTATTAAGCTGGAACTCCTGAACGGGAGCAGACCATTCTGTCACGAATGCGGAAGCGAAAAGGCTCTCTGGGAGAAATATATGCTGACCCTGTTCGCCTTCCGGCGGCTGATTTTCCGGCTTTCCGAAGAATCGATAAGCGAGGCTGCGGTCTATCTGCAGCGCAATCCCCTTTCCCCCCTTGCCGCCTATATAATGACCCAGGGAGAACTTTTGATTCCAGACCAGGATTTCTATGAAACTCTGGAAGATTTATATTGGGAAATATGGAGTCCCGGGGAGATGCAGCAGTTCCAAGCCTTACGGAATCCCAGCGCATCAGTTCCCGAACATAATTAATGAAAATAGTCCAAATTTTCACTATCCTTTTTTCCTCAAATCTGTTAAAGTAATTGTAAGATTTCTACTGAAAAAATTATCCACAATGCACGGTTCTCCAAAAACAAAGAAAGCAAAAGGTAATTAAAATGTATGAGGAACTGATCCGGCAGCTGAATCCTCTGCCGAACTTAATACTGAATTGGTATAACGGCCAGGACGCTTACTCTGAAGGAGATGTGGAGGACAAAATCATCCGCATCATTGCCGAAACACCCCCCGAAGACTATGTGGACGCAATCTATGCCAACTTTGACTGGTCCACTTTCTACCATCTTACACACATTCGGCAGAATATTCTGAATTGGTATCCCTTTGAGACCGGTTCCGAGGTACTCGAAATCGGCTGCGGCATGGGAGCCATCACCAATATGCTGTGCTCACGCTGCGCGCATGTCACGGCTGTGGAGTTATCTCTGAAAAGGGCCACTGCCACTCTCCTGCGCTGCAGGGAGCGGAATAATCTTGACATCATTGTGGGCAATCTGAACGATGTAGCGTTTGACAGACAGTTTGATTACATCACTCTGATCGGCGTACTTGAATATCAGGGAAGTTACACCGATGGCGCCGATCCTTACAAAGACTTCCTGCAGAAAGTGAAAACCCTCTTAAAACCCGGCGGAAGGCTTCTGGTTGCCATTGAGAATCAATATGGACTAAAATACTGGTGCGGAGCGCGGGAAGACCACACTGGTGTTCCTTTTGAGGGAATGAATCAGTACTCCGTAAGCCCCAAAAAAGTTCGCACCTTTTCCGGCGCTTCGCTGGAAAAGCTGATCCGGGACAGCGGCTGGAGGCACACATTTTTCTATTATCCCATGCCTGATTATAAGCTGCCCACCGTTATCTACTCCCAGGAGCATCTGCCGAACGATGAAAACATGCTGAACATGCATCCCTACTACACCCCTGACGCGTCCACGCTGGTTGCGGACGAGCGCCGCCTGTACGCAGACATTATCCATAACCATGTTTTCGGATTTTTTGCCAACTCCTTTCTCGTTGAATGCTGCGATGACCCGAAGGTGGGAACTGTCTCTTTCGCCTCACTCAGTTCGGAGCGCATACCCGAATATCGGATTGCAACGCGCTTCCTGGGACACGAAAAGGTTGAGAAATTTGCTCTCATCCCCTCTTCCGGGCAACAGCACATTGAAAAGCTGCTTAAAAATGAACAGGCCATGCAGCAACGGGGACTGCGTATCTGGGAGAGCCATCTTGCAGACAATTCGGCCGTTACCCGCTATTGTGAATCCCAGACATGGGAACAGCATCTATTGGCCCTCTATGACGCCGGGGAAATATCCCTTATCTACTCCGCGCTGGATACCCTGTGGGATGAAATAACGCGTTCCGCCCCCACGGTCTCCTGGGAGGAAAACATACTGTATACTTTCGGCCTGAATATCCTGCCCGATGAGGGCAAGTACGGCCCCGTCCTGGAGACAGGCTATCTGGATATGCTGTTTCGCAATGCCTTTTACACAGAGGATGGTATATACTGGTTTGACCAGGAATGGACTCTGGAAAATGTGCCTGCCAGGTATGTCTTATACCGGGCGTTGACACAGTTCTACAGTTCCTGGAAGCGTGCCAACGACATCCTGCCCATACGGGACATTATTCTGCGCTATGGCCTGCTGCCGCCCTGGAAGGATTTTGAGACATTGGACAATCTTTTTGCCGGCGTCATTGTGGACCCGGCTCAGCTGGCCGAACACAGATTCTTTGAAACGGTAAACGGGCAAACCTATGTGGCAAATATACAAAAACTGATCCGGCAAAACAGGAGTGAGAACGATGAAGAATGAACAGAGCGTTATCCGCGCAGAAGAATTAGATACATTACAGGAACAGATCGGATACCTGGCAGCTGAACTGGACAAACAGGGACAGACTATCAATCAGGTCTGTCAGGTGATTAACAACCTGACCCAGCTGCTGTCCTCCATAGAGCAGAATAGCCGCATCAATTCTCAAAATATAAACGTACTGAAAAACCGGCTGGAAAATCTCCCTTATGAGATCAACGATCCGACATGCGGGGAAAAATACGCTCTTCCGCAGATCCTTTCCCTGGAAGAGACAATCCGCATTATCGTGCATGAGCGGAAGTCCATTGCCAGGTTTGGCGACGGGGAATTCGGGCTGATGTTTGGCGATTCCAGATGGCGCTTTCAGCGAACGGACGAAAGCCTGGCACTGCGTCTGCGCCAGGTGGTTACCTCCGATGAACCTGGCATTTTAATCGGCTTAAACAATTTTTACGGCGACTTATCCCATCGGACCGTGCAGGACGCTGACGGAATACGTTCCTACATTACTCCTGCCGTCCGGGCTCAGCATATGGAACTTTTAAATACGCGGCGCATATACGCCAATGCCTGTATTTCCCGCGCCACCTCCTGGGATATGGTAAAACTCCAGAAGATGATATGGGATGAAAAGGATTGCGTCTTTATAGAAGGAATCCAGACCCGCATGGGCGTGGGGAACAATCTGTTTGACAATGCGCGTTCCATCCGGCGCATACTATGCCCTGCTGAGAATGCCTATGACCGATACAGCGAAATACTGGCGGAGGCGAAAAAACTGCCCACCTCCAAGACACTGCTGATCGCTCTGGGGCCCACTGCCAGCGTACTGGCCTACGACCTGGCCCTTGCGGGATACCATGCCATTGATATCGGTCATGTAGATCTGTCATATGAATGGCTGATTCGGAACAATGGGGCTAAGACAGCCGTAAATACCAAATATAATAACGAATATCCAGAGGGCTATATCGTAGAAGATATCCACGACCCTGTATATGATTCTCAGATTATAGCGGATTTGAGTTAAAACAGCTTATTGCGTTTCCGCTCTGGCCAGAAACAGGTACTGGTATGCCAGAAACTGATCCCGGTCCGCACATCCCGGAATATTCAGTATATGCTGCAGGCATTCCATCTCCTGTTCCCCCATTTTATCCGCATTCTGGGAATAAAGCAATTTTTCCATATGGAAACCACATTGCGCAAACAATCTGCCGATACTGTCCAGGGTAAAAAATTTTAAATGGGTCCTGTCCAGTATACCGGCTTCCTCATATTCAAACTTTCCCTGCAGCAAAGGGTACAGTACCGACAGGTTCATGATATTGGGAATGCTGCAGATGAATGCGCCTCCCTTTTTCAGACGTTCGGCCATCTCCCGCACTATCCGCTCCGGCTCATGCAAGTGTTCCAACACATCCGCAAAAATTATATAGTCAAATTGTATACCGTCAAACGGAAAAGCCGAATTCTCAATATCTCCCTACACAATGTCCAGAATCCTGCCGCCCACAGACGCAACTTCCGGCATGAGTTCCATGCCGTAAACATGGGCGTAAGGGTACTTGAATTGTATCCTGGCCAGCGTCGCGCCCAGGCCGCATCCCACCTCCAACACGTTCACTTCCCTGCCTTCCCCGCAATCCAGCAGATCCGCAATTCCGTCCCTTACATGGGAATAATAGCTTATGTCAAAGCCCCATTTCTCCTTGAACAGTACCCTGTTCCGCTTGTACTGCTCCTGCCAGAACTGACGGTTTTGCCCGGCCCCGCCGCCAAAGTGATAGATAAAGCTGTTGTGGCACAGGATATTGCGGTAGCCGCCGCAGCACAGTCTGATCCCCAGATCACAGTCCTCAAACTGCCCCGGCGAATATCGGATATCCAGTTCGCCCACTTTCTCCATGGCTTCCCGGCGCACCAGCACGGCAAAGCCCACCAGATAGGACTTAAGCTCATAGGGCTTATCTTGAAGGACATTGTTTTTCAAGGCATATTGCTCATATTCCTGAATGCTGGCAAATTTTTCCCTTATCACCTGGCCGTTTGAAGAGTGATTGGTCATGCATCCCGCAGATTCGATATTTTCCTGCTCGTACAGCCCCATCCTGAGCCAGAACAGGGAGTTGGGAAACAGGATGGTATCGCTGTTCAGAAGCAGGATGTCCGAATCCGGCCCCGCTGCCCGGATCCCCTGATTACATCCGCAGGGAAATCCTCTGTTCTCGCTGTTTTTAACAAGAACCACATCCTGCTGCCGTTCCAGCCAACCCAGACTTTCATCCGTCGATGCATTGTCTACTACAATAATTTCATAGGAAGAGGGGACATTGTTCCTGCGTATGCTCTCAATACAAAAGCGGGTCATCTCGTATGTATTGTAGGAAAGAATGACGATTGCCACTTTCCGATAATTCAGATCTCCCTCTGAGGCAAGATTTTCCTTGAAACTCTGTATGACTGCTTGATCCTGCGGGTCCGTGCAATACAGTTCCGCGTTTTCATAGCAGAAGTACGCCTGTAAACGGTTGCGGCTCTCGTAATAATTGCCCAGCAGCAAATACAGTTCCGCATTTCTGGGATTGAGTTTCAGACCCAACTGCAGATATTCCCTGGCGGTCTCATACTCTCCCAGCGCCAGAAGCGTGGATACGGCGAGGATGGTCAGTTCTTCCGTATAATCGTCTATATCTATTTGCCCCAGTTCTGCAAGCGCGTCCTCGTAATGTCCCTGTTCCAGCATTTCCGCCAGTTTGTCGTACATAGCTTATCCCCCTTATGCATCCGTCCTTCCCAAATATTCCATGAACACAGTCTTGTTTTCCACAGCACCGGTAGTAGGACGCCCCAGATTCTCTCTGGCCCCAATGGCACATTTGGCTTCTATCAGGGAAAGGGCGTCCCTGCTTTTGGCAGCAATCAGTTCACGGTCCAATTCCTGAAAGCTGTCCACGGAGACGGCATGGGGATATCCGCAGGCCCTGGCTAGGGCAGGCAGATCCATCTGCCCTGCCACGGTAGGCATCCCTCCCACAGTCTCATGGGCTTCATTGTTGATTACCACATGAACCAGATTAGCCGGACGGTTTGCCCCGATCACGGCCATGGCCCCCATATGCATCAGTACAGCACCGTCTCCATCTATGCACCATATCTTCTTATCCGGTTTGTTCACGGCGATTCCCAGCGCAATGGAGGAACTATGGCCCATGGAACCCACCGTCAGAAAATCATATTGATGGCCCTGCCCCATGGCAGTTCTTATTTCAAAGAGTTCCCGGCTTGCTTTCCCCGTGGTGGAGACAATCGGGTCCTCCCCGGAAACCGCCGCAATATGCCGGATAATCTCCTCCCGGGTCATGGTATGCCCATTTTTGTACGTCACTTCTCCGTCATAGGACAGAGCGCCTTTACGTACCACGAAGGCAACGCTCTTACCGCCGGAGAGAACTTCCTGAAAACCTTCCAATGCCTGCCTGAGTTCCTCCCGGGTGGTCTCCCTGTCTACCACGAAGAACCGGATATCCATATCCTCCAGGAGTTTCAGCGTCACCTCCCCCTGATAGACATGTTGGGGTTCATCATGGACGCCCGGCTCTCCCCGCCATCCGATCACAAAGATCACGGGAATTGCATAGACCTTGTGGTTCAGCAGGGAAGCGGCCGGATTGATGATATTGCCCTCCCCGCTGTTCTGCATATACACCACCGGAACCTTCCCGGTTGCCAGATGATAGCCTGCCGCTATGGCGGCACAGTTTCCCTCGTTTGCCCCTATCAAATGATGGGCCGGGTCGATGCCGTAGGTTTTCATCAGATAATCGCACAGAGCCTTAAGCTGGGAATCCGGCACCCCTGTGTAGAAATCGGCGCCCATTGTTTTTACAAACTGTTCTGCTTTCACGTTTTGTTCCTCCTCGTGTTATGTCTTAGGAGCTCCTTCTCCTATGCCATATTCTGCCCCTTTGATTATCCCGATAAGTTCTTTTATTTCTGGATATCTCTTTTCACACTGCTTTTTAACCGCATCGCCGCCCTGCTGGTACATTTGCAATAAATGCAGATATTTTGCTGCCTGAGCCTCCTCCTGGTAGACCGGGGAAAGGAGGTCATACCATAACGGTATCGCTCTAAGCATTACATCATCCCTAAAGTCATCATATGACTTTTTCTCCTGCTCATGCTTGTATATAATCGGTTTACCGATAACTAAAACACCCCCCCCCCGTTAATTCCGCCATATCCCACAGCACACCACTGTACAGATGATACGTGTCCAGGTACCTTGTCACTTCCATATCGTAAATCGTCTTCGCTATGCATTCTGAGTTGACCAGCAGCGTACCATATGGCATCTTATCATTATATTCAGCAAACGCTTTCACGCAATTACCCCAAAGTTCCTCTTCTTTCCACGGATTTGTATAATACTTACCATCGTCAGATACGGAACACCAATTCAAAATGGCCCAAACATACTCTTTTTTTGTTGCATCCAAAACTGCCGACATTCCTCCGGGACACAATTCATCATCATCTCCCAGCATCAATATATGACTTGCCTTTTTATATAGCAGGAATCCCTTAAGCATATTTCGATCAATTCCAATATTATAGCGATTATTCTTTAATTCAATCTCGTATCGAGACCTGAGATTCCTTACAACCTCACAAGTTGCCAGATCATCCTTATCATTATTACTTACACATATCAGAATATCCCGCCTGTTCAGCCGTTCACACTCGTTAATAATGGAAATCAGACATCTTTCCAATGCCTCTGCTCTGTGATAAGTAGGTATAAAAACACATAAATCTCTCAACTACGGCCCCCTCATTTCATAAAACCACCCGTTTCCCCTCTGTCAAAGCGCCTTCAAAATTTCTCCTGCTATATAGTCTGTCATTTCATCGGTTATGCCGGGATAAACGCCCACCCAAAAAGTGTGCTTCATAATAAAGTCTGTCCACTCCAGATTCCCGACCACCCTGTATGCGTCCGTACCCCGGAGAGTATCAAAGCAGGGATGTCTGATGATGTTACCGCTGAATAGCAGACGGGTCTGTATATTGTGCGCCTCAAGACGGGCGGTGATGCTGTTGCGATCAAGTCCGCTATCTGGACGGACGGAAATGAGAAATCCAAACCACGAGGGGCTGCTGCCAGGGGCCGGCTCCGGCAAAATCAATTTATCTTCCGCCACGCTTAAGGTCTCCCTGAGCCTGTGCCAGTTATGACGTCTGCGCTCTATAAAACCGGGCAGCTTTTTCAACTGCTCACAGCCAATGGCCGCCTGCATTTCCGTAACTTTCAGATTGTATCCAATATGGCTATACACATATTTATGATCATACCCTGGAGGCAGGTCCCCGAACTGCCGGTCAAACCTGTGACCACAATAATTGTCGCGGCCTGAGGGGCAAACACAGTCTCTTCCCCAGTCCCGGAAAGACAGAATAAGCCGATGCAGATCCGGGTTGTCCGTATAGACGCATCCCCCTTCCCCCATGGTCATATGATGGGGGGGATAAAAACTGCTGGTGCCAATGTCGCCCCAAGTTCCCGTATATTTTGTCACACCTTCAATGGTATACCGGGCCCCCAGAGCATCGCAGTTGTCTTCAATCAGCCACAACTCATTCCTGTCACAAAAATCTCTGACTGCACCCAGATCAAAGGGATTGCCCAGTGTATGGGCAATCATCACTGCCTTTGTCTTTTCGGACAGCGCTGCTTCCAGCATAGCCACATCAATGTTGTACTGGGGTATAGTTACATCCACAAATACCGGAACCGCTCCATACTGTAAGATAGGAGCAATAGTGGTGGGAAATCCGCAGGCTACGGTAATCACTTCGTCTCCCCTTTTGATCCGGCGCTTTCCAAGGCTCGGAGAGGTCAGCGCCATGAATGCAATCAGATTTGCGGAAGAACCACTATTTACCAGATGTGCCCATTTTACCCCCAGCCACTGCGCGAATTCCTGTTCAAACCGTTCAGCAAATCTGCCCGTGGTAAGCCAAAAATCCAGAGACGCATCAATCAGGGCCGACATTTCTTTCTCATCAAACACTCTGCGCGCATATGGAATCCTCTCCCCAGGTTGAAAAGGAGCCTTTTGCTCAATAAACTGCCTGTAATAATTCGAAATCATCTCCTTTATCTGCTGGCGGGCCTGCTCTTCATTTTTCCATACACCCATCTCGTTTCACTCCTTTTAAAAATGTCTCTATTTGTAAATCCATACACTTTTTGACGTCTTCATGCAAAACCCAGCATTTGCTCCACTCTACTGTCATTTCGATTGCCTTCTCTATATTCCAGCTGGGCTTCCACCCCAGGATCTGTTTTAGTCTGGAGCAGTCCAGTTTCAGATAATTTGCCTCATGAGGCCCCCTGCTGCATTGACTGACCCAGTTCACTCCCTGCCCCCATGCTTTCGCAAACAGCTTCACCAGTTCCTCCGTTCTTATGCAGTCCGCCTCATCCGGCCCCACATTATAATTGCCTGCATTGCTCGCATTTTCATACTGTCTGGCAAGGATCAGAAGATAAGCATACAAAGGTTCCAGAACATGCTGATAGGGCCGGATGGAGCCGGGATTCCTCACTACGATATCCTCCCCCTTCATCGCCGCCCTGACACAGTCCGGTATAATCCTGTCTCTGGCAAAATCGCCGCCTCCGATAACATTTCCGGCCCGGGCCGTTGAAACGGCTATTCCCTCGTCTTTTAAAAAACAGTCCCTGTACGTCCCCGTCACCAGTTCGGAACACGATTTGGAATTAGAATAAGGGTCATATCCCGCCAATTCTTCGTTCTCACGATAACCCCACTCCCATTCTCTGTTCCTGTACACCTTGTCGGTGGTGACATTCAAAAAAGATTTTACACAATGACTGCTTCTAACACATTCCAATATGTTGACCGTACCCATCACATTGGTCTCATAAGTATACATGGGATTAGCATAGCTTTCCCGCACCAGAGGCTGAGCCGCCATATGAATGACGATTTCCGGCTGTGCCTGATCCATAGCCCTTTTTAACCCCTGAAAATCCCTGATATCTCCTGTCAAAGAATGAATAGAGTTTTCTATGCCCGTCAGGCAAAAAAGCGCCGGGGTCGTAGGAGGCTCCAAAGCATATCCTGTAACATCCGCCCCGGCCAGGACCAGCATTTCGCACAGCCATGTTCCCTTAAAACCCGTATGACCGGAAATAAAAACTCTTTTCCCCCTGTAAAAATCCATTAGCGAATCCATCATTATTCCCACACTTTCCAGGGGGCCATACCGGAAATCCACAATTCTTCCAGCCTGTCCTTCTCCCGTTTCGTATCCATGCACTGCCAAAAACCCTTATGACAAAAACTTTTCAACTCTCCAGCCGCAACCAGGCGCTGCATGGTTATCTGCTCCAATATGGTTGCATCATTATCCAGATAATCAAAAATTTCCGGGTTACAAACCATGAACCCGCCGTTAATCAGTTCTCCGTCTTCCTCTCCCTTTTCCCGGAAGGCTGTGACTGTGTCGGCGTTGCCGATTTGCAATACCCCTTTCATCTGAGCAATGCCCACCGCCGTAAGAGTTACACATTTTCCATGTGATCTGTGAAACTTTGTCAGTTCGGAAATATTTACATCGGAGACAGCGTCTCCATAAGTCAGGTAAAAGGGGGTATTCCCCACATATTTTTGAATCCGTTTTACACGGCCCCCTGTCATGGTATTCAACCCGGTATCCACTATGGTGACTTTCCATTTCTCCGCGTGTTTATCATGTACAATCAGTTCATTCCCTTTGGTAAAATCAAATGTTATATCTGATGTGTGTAAAAAATAATCTGAAAACCACTCCTTAATAACATGCTGTTTATAGCCTGCACATATAATGAACTCATCCACCCCATGAGCGGAGTACCCTTTCATAATATGCCATAAAATGGGCATCTCTCCAATCTCCAACATGGGCTTGGGTTTGAACTGTGATTCCTCTGAAATTCGCGTACCAAATCCACCCGCCAAAATAACCGCTTTCATCCTGTGCCTCCCATTCGTTACATATGGTTGATCCATTCCACCATCTTCTCAATGCCTTCCCTTGTATGCACCTGGGGCTCCCATCCTATGAATCTGTTAATTTTGGACGTATCCGCTATAAATACCTTCTGGTCGCTCTTTCTGGGAGGCAGATTGATGTAAGTCATCTTAATCCCCAGCAGTTCCTCCAGAATCTTGAATAACTCCAGCAAGGATAGAGATTGCTCAACGGTACCCCCTATATTGAATGCATTCCCTGCCACCTTTTGAATATTCGCAAACGCGCTGTAATATAGCCGAATCATGTCTTCCGCATGAAGAATATCTCTCACCTGCTTGCCATTGCCTGATATCTCAAAGGGCTTACTGCCAGGGTCTCTGCGCTTTTCTACCGCTTTCTGTACGAACCAGCCAATCCATCCCTGATCATAAGAGGCAAACTGCCTGCTTCCATACATGGAAGAATGCCTGAATACTACTGTCTTTAGGCCAAAGACACGGGCATAGTCCAGTAAGTACTGATCCGCTGCTCCTTTGGAACATCCATAGGGTGTCCTGAAATCCAACGGAAGACTTTCGGGAAAACCTTGGGGAAATTCTTCACATACATATCTGTTTCCTTTTTCCACATACGTGAATTGCTCCAAATCCCCATAGACTTTGTTTGTGGACGAAAAAAGCATCCCCGTCTCCGGGCTGTACTTACGAATCGTTTCCAGCACGTTCAGGGTTCCCATCACATTTGTCTCAAAATCCCCATATGGATTCTCAATTGAAGTGGTCATGGCCACCTGCCCCGCAACATGGAATACCGCATCAAATCTATCGCTTTTCAAAACATTTTCCACATCGTTCCTGCAGCGGACATCACCGTGAACAAATCTGAAATTCCCCAGCGATTTAAGCCATTCCAGATTGCGGCCGGAACCAAGTCTGGATAAATTGTCATATACCGTAATATCATAATCATTTTGGAGCCCATATGCTGCCAGATTACTGCCCAAAAAGCCGCAGCCTCCTGTAATCAATAATTTCATTGTGTTATAACTCTCCTTCAACTGTATTTCCGATTATATCCCTCATCCCCCGTTTCCAATCCCAGTGAGCCCGGATTCCCCACTTTTCCATAATCTCCCTGTCGGCCACCGTATTCGGTTCGTTGGGCCGCATGGGGATGCTCCCAAATAGCAACGGCGACTTGGAATGAGTAAGCATAGCCAGATACTCCACCACTTCTCTGACGGAAGGGGCCTCTCCGGAACCTACGGGTATGTTCGCGTATTTTTCCTGAGATTCGCAATAAACTAAAGTCTCCAACATATCAACTGCATCCTCTATATGAAGAAAATCCCTTTTCTGCGTGCCCGCCGTCAAATGAACTGGTTCATTCCTTCTGAGTCGGTCTACAACTGTCTGTACAAATCTGTCCTCCGGCATATTTTTCCCATAGAACTGTTCCATTACCACGTTGAAGAACTGTATTCCATATTGCTCCGCATACCAGCTTCCAAGGTCGGAAAAGAGCTTTTTGGAGTATGCGTACATATTGAACCGGTTCGGAAGCGAAGTGCCAATGGTAATTACTCTTCCGACACCCAGTTCCGCAGTTCTTTGCAATAGTTTAGCCGGAACACCAAAGTTAGCCTCCAGAATCTCTTCATTGCCTGTTCCCCTCCCATAGCAGCAGACCATGTTAATATACATTTCCGGGAGAAACTCTCCAAGTGTTTTAAGACATGTCTGCAGATCCACATAGCTTACCCGTTGGGAGGAAGTATATAAAAGGGGGCTTCTTGTCATACATATGATCTGGTTGTTTCCCGCTTCCAGCTTCTTTATTACCCTTGAGCCTAAATATCCCGTTCCTCCGGACACTAATACTCTCATATATTCACTCCCAAATTATATAAATCCGCCTCGTTTACAGAGTAAAAGTACTGCTTTGCCAAATTATACTCTTTCTCCAGATTCTCACTGATAGAAAAAGAGCCCTGATGGTATCTGAACTGTGCCAGTTGCTCATCAATATAATAGAAATATTCATATTTTTTTAAAGTATGCAAATAGATCAACAAGTCAATTCCTGCCCCGGTCCTGTTGCATACTACCCCCTGGTTATTGGGTATCTCCGTCAGTATATTCACATCCTCCCGCCGAAACAACGCACATCCGGGCGATACCGGGACATCAATAAGCCCTGCATAAGTCCCCCAGTAAAACAACTCCTTTGCATATTTTCCGGTTGGCACATAAAGTCTGTGAAGTTCTCTGCAGATTTCAGGGACCTCCTCCGAAAACAAACGACATGCCGAATAAACCATTCCAATGGCACTGTCCCCCTCCAGTGCGATGACACATTTCTCCACAAACTTTTCTGATATTAAGTCGTCCGAAAAAAGAAACTTAACATACTTCCCTCTTGCATGCTGCATGCATACTTTCCAGTTCCCCACAGGGCCTATATTTTTATCATTACAGAATATTCTTACCTTTTCGTTTTTTCCAAACACCCGCAGCAATTCCTCATATGTACCGTCAGTGCTGTGATTGTCAGCAACAATAATTTCGATATTTGGGTATGTTTGCTTCAATGCCGATGAAACTGCCTTTTTTACCAGTTCAACTCTGTTATATACAGGTATTAAAATACTGACCAGCGGCTTTTCATTAGGTATTACCTTCTGTTCTTCTTCCATCGCTTTGAATCGTAATGCATAACGCGGTGCTAATGACTTATCAAATAATTCCATATCAATCCAAAAACATTTATCAGTTCTAATATTGTTTTGTACAAGACATTTTTCTACTGAATGAAGTTTATCACAATCATTTCCATCAAATCCCACCAAAAACACAGCCTCCAAAGTCCTGCACTCTTCCAGAGAATAAACAGGAGGCGTTGCATGCCTATCCTGTTTTTGGGGGTTGTTGTCACAGAAGCATATGTTGCAGCCTTTGACATAAGTCTTAAGGTACCATGCTATTTTATGTCCGGCAATTCCCGCTCCAAAAATAATATATCTGCCATTTTCTTTCACTGCTTTTGATAAATCTATAAGTTCCATCATACCTTCTCCCGATCATCAGCCTCATATATGCAATTCCGTTTCATATATTTTCTTAAGCTGTCCCAATCCTGCATATTTAAGTTCCCTGTTTTCCATTCTTTCTAATTGCGTCTTAATT
The DNA here is from genome assembly GCA_011959105.1 of Lachnospiraceae bacterium. Taxonomy (GTDB): domain Bacteria; phylum Bacillota; class Clostridia; order Lachnospirales; family Lachnospiraceae; genus Acetatifactor. Next base: position 17,859 of record BLLU01000236.1, read on the forward strand.
TCCCCTTCGTATTTCTGAATCGCAATTATCACATATGCTTTCAGTTCCTTCAGTTCATCCGGTCTCATCACCCTTTTACCGTTGAGGTGAGTATCCCATTTCGCGGTGTCATTGTCCACAAATCCATCAACCAGCACGCCTGCCTCCATACAGGCATTACAACATCTATCTCCCCAATCGCCCGCTCCAAAAATATACACCCTGTCTATATCTTCGCGGAAGTACTTCCTCATCAGTTCAACTAATTTCCCACCCTCATTTGTGATCTTATTAATAAAACAAGCCCACCGATACTGTTCCTCTATCCTGGCTGATATATCATATGGTTCCGAACATGCATGCATATGCTTCCTGCAAATATCTCTGGTCTCTTCTATGGATATATTTTCTCTCTTAAAACTAAGGCCATCGTTGCGAAAAAAGGCAATCACTTCGTCTACAAATCCAAATTCCACATTCCTTCCAAAAAGCCTCAATATTAAATCGTAATCCGCAGCAAGTTTGTATTTTGTATCAAACATACCATAATTCCGATATACACTGCTCTTTACAAATATAGTCGGGTGCGGCGCCGGATCCATGGTATACCACAATTCCTCCAACGATCTTTTCCCGCAGACATACCGGGTCCCATTTCGCTGAAGCATTACACATTTGCCATAAACCACCCCCACCTCATGCTGTTCAAAATATTTTACAACATGCTCCACTGCATCCACGGCGTAATAGTCATCACTATTAATAATCCCGATAATGTCTCCCGACGCATATGATATTCCCTTGTTCATTGCATCATATAGACCATTGTCCTTTTCACTGACAAAGCACGCAATGGATTCCCCATATTTTTCTACTATTTCCTGCGTGCCATCGGTTGAATCTCCATCAATAATGATGTACTCAATATTCTTGTACGTCTGTCCCAGCACACTTTTGATCGTCTGCTCTATAGTCCCCGCGCCATTAAATACCACTGTTATAACGCTCACCTTAAGACTTTCTACCATGGTATTTCCTCCTGCACAAAACTTTCTGACAGCCATCTTATCTTTTCTTCCGGTACATGCAATTCCAACAAACATCCATGCATGGAATTAACGATACTTTCTGTTACACTTGCAAGCAGCACATAGTCAAACGCATTCCCCAGCTTTTGGATGTCTTTCGGAGGATATACTTGTAGTCCCTGCCTCTGAAAATTCTCATAAGACTTGTCTATCCAAAGAACGTTTTCAGCTAAATGATTTCTGCCAATATATCTGACGATCGTCTGACCCAATGCGCTGGCTCCATATATCACTATGCGGCTGTGCAGAGATAATCCTCCATAGGGCAGAAGTATGGTTTTATCGTCTGCTTTTTCGTCAAACACCCATATCTGGCGCTCAAGAAGCAGGTATTTTTCCCACTGCCTCAGTGGAAACCTCAGCTTTTCCCATACGCCCCTTTTAGCAATTCCCTCTTCCAAACATCGGAACGCAAGCCTTAATCTCCTTAAATCATCATTCCCTTCCGACTTGGTTATACTCCCCTGACGCTGCACATAATGGTATCCGCAATATTCCGTGACCAATACCTTTTTCGCTTCGAGAATGCCAAGATAGACCATTACCGTGTCTTCATCACAGTTTATTTCCTCATCTACCTCCGGCTGTATTTTATCAAGTATGCTTCTCCTGATCAGTTTTGTGCATAGTGAAGTGTGCAGGCCAAACTCAAAAAACTTTCCAGAATAAATCAATTTTGGCAGAATAGACTCCCTGGTGTACAATCCGGCCAAAATATTATTGCACACAGTATATGACTGTTTGCCAATATCTCGAAAATGGTTTCCTGCCACAATATCTGCCTGCGAATCCTCCTGCGCCAAAACCATCTTTTCAAAATAATCTTTCTCTATCCAGTCGTCCGGATCCACCCAGCCCACAAAATCACCGATTGCTCGCCGAAGGCCCGCCTTCCTTGCGCTGGTAACTCCTCCATTCTTTTTATGAATCACAGTAATCCTGTCATCGGAAGCAGCAAAATAATCACATATTTCACCTGATGCATCTGTCGAACCGTCATTTACAAGAATCAGTTCAAACTGCCTGTATGTCTGGTCCAATATGCTGGATAAACATTTTTGCAAATATGCTTCTACATTGTATATGGGTACGATGATACTGATCTTAGCCATTATTATCCACCTGTTCCCTGATCTTTGTAAAGTAGTTTAACACTCCTTTTTTATTCAACTACAAAAAGCCATATATTTTATCGGTTATATATGGCTTATAGTTTATACAATTTTCAATTTATATTTTTCAGTTCCACATGCAATTATTTCTTATGGCCTCGATCACATTGTTGTAGTCACTTATTGTGTCGATCTCTCTTGTTCTGGCGCTTAAATAGGGGACCGGCAAATATGGTTCCACCATCTGAAACACATGTCCTTTACCTGGCCTGAGTCTTGATTTCCGCATCTGTGCAATTCCATTCCACTCATGCGTTCCCTCCTGTTTTGTAAATCCGATGGCATATTCTGTTTCTTCCTTTATCATCGTTTGTACAAACCAGGGGTCTTCTGTGGTAACCTTCCCGCCGCTTACAAATTCTCCCGGATAACTCAGTATTATCTTCATATCCTCCGGATGAACAATAAGGTCACCATCCAGATTTAAAATATATTCATTGGCGTCAACAGCCGCTAATGTTACGCTTGCTCCAGTACCAGTAGTCAAATAGTCATAGTTATAGACTATTTTAATGTCATCCCTAAAATTTTTCGCGCACGCAATTACCTTTTCTGCCTGATACCCTACTACAATTCGTATATCTTCTTCGTCTCGCAGATTTTCAAGATGTCTGGTCAGAAGGGACTTTCCGTCCACTTCAATCAATGCTTTGGGTATGCCCCACCCTAATCGCGTTCCCGCGCCTGCACATCCGATCACTATAGTTCTGGAGAGTTTCATACAGGAACCTACCTTTTAAGGATAAAGTAATGTTGATGTGTTTCTTTGCGGTTATTCAGATCCGCTTCTTCGAACAGCGCCCTTTCTTCCGCAATGTGAAAACCTTTCGCTAAAAAAGTCGTTTCAAAAGCCCCTATTAATTCTTCTTTGGAACGGTAAATTGCATTATAGTCATCTTTCAGTTCCTCGGAATAGTATCTTTTTAATGTCAGCCTCTGATCAGAAGCAATCGGTTCTCTGACACAAATGGTAGCATGCTCTTCGCACAAAGATTCAATGCTGTTCAATACTCCGTTTAACTCCACGTCATTTATATACACAATTATGCCAATCATTAATACCAGATTGAATTTATGCCCGTTCATTTCCCTTGCAACATGATCTAAGTCACAAGAAAAGAAATGAAAGTTTGGCCGCTTGTTCCTCTTATTCGCAATATCTACCAATTCACTGCAAAAATCTATCCCATAATATAGGTCAATATCCTCCTGCACTGCGTCTGCCCATCTGCCAATTCCACATGCCACATCCAGAATTCTGCTGCTCTTTCCAATGCCCAGCCATGGGTAGAGAATCTCAATCTCCTTTCTGTTTCTCTCTGTCACCAGTTCCTTGTGTTCATCTTGATACATAGTTACAGAATACGGATTTTCCGGATTATATTTGCAGGCCCTTTTTTTAAAAAATTCCTTTGTCTCTTCGTAGCAAATCTCTGCTTTTTCGCCTTTCAGCCTCACACCGACTTCCTCCCAAAACGCAGCTACTCCAATCTATAAATAATATCTGAGTTTGCGCACTTACGTTCATCTTCCGACGGCAGCCGCATATAATCCCCGAAACAGTTGGTTAAATAGTAGTCCCATTCCCCCGGGCATTGCGCTCTTTCATTTTCAAAATCAAAAATAGCCGACTTCGTAAATACTTTCTTAGAAAATGCTCTGTTCTTCCCGTTTAAAATATGTAGTATCTTACCACAATACGCATATCCCACGTAATCGCTTTCATCATAATCGTATTTCGTCATTTTTTTCAGCAGAATATCCTGTGCCGCACGGTATGTTCCTTCAGAAAGTTCTGTCATACCATAGGGAATGACTATATTCTCTTTCCAATAATCCCCCATATACTCTAACTCCAGAGAATATGCTTCCTGCTCCTGTTCATCATCCGGAAATCCAGCCAAAGCCCAAATATCCAATCCGATTCCCTCCATCAAATGAACCGGATAATTACTGCAACTTGTAATTACCGATCTGGACAACAATCTGGAAATGGAACTTAATGATAATTCCTCCTGTCTCTCCGCATGTAAGCAGCGAAACTCATATCTGCTATCACAGATTTCAGGCAGCAACTGACACAATTTTATATAGTCAGGCATGGGCATCGTTACATCGAGATCATCGTCCCACGGAATAATTCCCCCATGTCTCACGGCGCCAAGCAAAGACCCGCCATCAAGAAAATAGCACAATTGATGCTGTCTGCAGAATCTGTCAAAATATATAAAAATGTCAAGCAGTTCCT
>BLLU01000237.1 GCA_011959105.1 Lachnospiraceae bacterium
CTGGTAAAGGAAGGGCATGCCCCTTCAAGAGAAAAGGCAAAAGCAATTATTATGGCAGGAAATGTATTTGTAGACGGACAAAGGGAGGACAAAGCAGGCGCTTTGTTCAATCTTGATAAGATACAAATAGAAGTAAAGGGAAACACACAGAAATATGTAAGCCGAGGCGGTCTTAAGCTTGAGAAGGCGGTTATGCAGTTTGGCATCTGCCTGAAAAATGAGGTCTGTATGGATATCGGGTCTTCAACAGGTGGTTTTACGGATTGTATGCTGCAAAATGGCGCGCGAAAAGTATATGCCGTGGATGTGGGGCACGGACAGCTTGACTGGAAGCTGCGTCAGGATGAAAGAGTCGTCTGCATGGAAAAGACCAATTTCAGGTATATGGTAAAGGGAGATATTGGAGAGCAGTTGGATTTCGCTTCAGTGGATGTTTCTTTTATTTCCTTGACTAAGATTCTACTGCCTGCAAGAGCGCTTCTTACGTCCGAGGGTGAGATGGTTTGTCTGATTAAGCCCCAGTTTGAAGCCGGGCGTGATAAGGTAGGGAAAAAGGGAGTCGTAAGGGAAGCCAGAGTCCATGAAGAAGTTGTAAGAAAAATTGTAGACTATTCAAACTTTATTGGGTTCGATGTATTACATCTGGATTTTTCCCCCATCAAAGGACCTGAGGGGAACATAGAATATTTGGTTCACCTTAAAAAAAATCCAGAAAAGATAGAAGATACTGCGGAAATTACAGAGGCAGAAGCTGAAAGAAAGCTGCGGCAGATGATAGAAGAAAAGACAGGGTATTCATGGGAAAAAGAAATATCCAGCCTGATTCAGCGGGCGGTAGATAAGGCGCATGACAGTTTTGACTGACGGCTCGATAAATTAGTTTGCGAAGCGTGCAAAGTGCAGAAGTGAGGAAGAGGGTATGGAGCATTTTTATGTGATAACCAATCCGACCAAAGATGCAGAATTAAAAACTGCGTGTTTGATCAGGGACTATCTCATAGACCGCGGTATGACCTGTATCGTAGATGAGGGAACCAAAAAACCTGACAGGGACGGATATACATACAAGGAGCAGGTAAGCGGTGAGATTGACTGCGTTGTCGTCGTTGGGGGGGACGGAACGCTCTTGCAGGCTGCGATAGATTTAGCCGATAGGGATATTCCCTTTTTGGGTATTAATCTTGGTACCTTAGGCTTCTTAGCAGAGGTAAACCGGACAGGAATAGAAGATGCCTTAGATAAACTCATAGAAAATGAATTTGAAATTGAAAAGCGTATGATGCTGTGCGGAAAAAGTTTCCACAACGAAGGAATCAAGGATGAGGCGAGAGCGTTAAACGATATAGTTATAACCAGAAAAGGATCTTTGCAGATCATTAATTTTAACATTTATGTCAATGGACAGTTTCTTCATCGATATCATGCGGATGGCATGATCGTATCTACCCCAACAGGTTCTACAGGATATAGCC
>BLLU01000238.1 GCA_011959105.1 Lachnospiraceae bacterium
GACCGCACCGACATTTTAAAACCTATCGGCTACAAAAGAACCCTGGACAGCCATGAACCAGTGCGTCACTGGCTGGAATTACTTCTCCAACCCCCGGATGTTTGCCGGATACGGCAGACAAAAAGGATGGGAACGGGAACAAAAGGCAAAAGCTGACGCTTGTGCCTTGACAACGGACACGGCCCCAACTACATCCGGCGCAGGCTGGAGGAAGAAAAGCACCCCTGCCCGACATGGTAGAACCGGAAGCGGGGACACCGGAACATCCGCACCAAACGGGAAAAGAAAGACCCGGAAAACGGGCGGTACGTCTGGGACTTCTCCGTGATTAAGGAGATCCTGATGAACCCCGTCTATACCGGCGCAATCGCTTCCCAAAAGACCGAGTACCGCTTTAAAATCGGCACTATCCGGGATAAGAAGCCGGAGGACTGGATTGTGGTGGAGGGGACGCATGAGCCGCTGGTGGACAAAAAGGACTTTGCGATTGTGCAGGAAAAACTGAAATCCCGCCAGCGACCGGGCAAATCCGGGGAAATCAACCTCTTTGCAGGGCTGATAAAATGCGGGGAGTGCGGAAAGGCTCTCACCATCCGCACCACGCATGAGAAGTTCCCGAAGCGGATTTTCTCCTGTAAAACCTACAATGCCTATGGGAAGCAGCACTGCACACAGCACCGGGTTGAGTTTGACACGCTCTATTCTCTTGTTCTGAACAAAATACGGGAGTGCGCCACCGCTGCCCTGACCGACAGCGAAGCGGTGGCCGGACGGCTGACCGACACCTGCCAGACCGAGCAGAAAGACCAGCGGGAAGCGATGGAGCGCACCCTTGCCAAAGACGAAGAACGGATTGAAGTGCTGGAAAAGACACAGAAGGAACAGGCGGAATTAAAAGCCAAGGTTGAGGAAGGCCGGAAACGCCTTGCCGACGAAATCCGGCTTGCCGTGGACGCAAGGCAGTGGGTGGAATCCATACAGGAATACCGGGACATCAACGAGCTGGACGCTTCCACCTTAAACCGCCTGATTAAAAAAGTGGCTTCGCCACTTCATAAAGAACCTTCGGTTCTTCGTCAATTCATGTCCGTCTGATGACGGACTTTCCTATATGGTAAAGAAATCGTTGTCCATGAAACCATAGACAGCGACAAAACAAGACACATTTCTATCGAAATTCATTTTAATCTCAAACCCATACCGGAAGTGGAGCAGGTCACAGGCTGACCGCTCCCCTGCTCCGGGGGATTCTTTAAAAACTCCATATATATTTCTTGACGTGCCGCCGCCCGCCAGAAAGCTGTATTGTTCCTACTAATTGGGGATAACACATTTCATAGCAAATGGGGGCATCCTGCGCTGATTTCCACAGCGAGTCAGCCAGTTCCTGTCTGCTGCAAAGCGGTGTCCTTGTAAAATCTCACCGTCACAGCAGTCCCTTCCCCCTCCGCACTTTCCACCTCTATCTGTGCGCCGCAAATTTTAGCCGCATGTTTTACAATTGACAACCCGAGGCCGGTTCCCCCCACCGCTTTGGAGCGGCTTTTGTCCACCCGGTAAAACCGTTCAAAAATCCGCTCCTGATGCTCTTTGGCTATACCGATTCCCGTATCCC
>BLLU01000239.1 GCA_011959105.1 Lachnospiraceae bacterium
GAAGCGGTCGATCATGTATCACGGTGATGGTGTGCTTGCAGGGAAAATGCGGAACTATAATATAGAAGGAGTAGGAAGGATGAGATACGAGGCAGACAGGGTATCGGGCATTCAGATAGCTTATATCGGTGGGGGCTCCAGAGGCTGGGCCTGGACGTTTATGACGGATCTTGCAATGGAACCCCAAATCAGCGGCACAATCCGCCTGTATGATATTGACAGGGAGGCGGCAGAGGCCAATGCCATCATCGGAAACCGGCAAAAGCAGCGGGAAGACGTGTCCGGCCAATGGGATTATGTGGTGAAAGACACGCTGCGGGAAGCGCTGGACGGTGCGGATTTCGTGGTGATATCCATCCTACCCGGGACCTTTGACGAGATGGAGATAGATGTGCATATGCCCGAGCGGCTGGGCATCTACCAGTCGGTGGGGGATACGGCAGGGCCGGGCGGCATGATCCGGGCCCTGCGCACACTTCCCATGTTTTTGGAATTTGGGGAAGCCGTCAGGGAAAATTGTCCCAATGCCTGGGTTATCAATTATACCAATCCCATGACGCTGTGTATCAGGATGCTGTATCAGGCATTTCCACAGATTAAGGCTTTCGGCTGCTGCCATGAGGTATTTGGCACCCAGAAAGTGCTGGCAGCCATCGCCTCCCGGGAACTGGGCTGCGGTCCCATTGATCGGCGGGATATCCATGTAAATGTGCTGGGCATCAACCATTTTACCTGGTTCGACTATGCCAGCTATAAGGGAATCGATCTCTTTCCCGTTTACAGGCAGTATGTGGATGACCACTATGAGGAGGGGTTTGAGGAGAAGGAGAACCATTGGATGAATTCTACCTTTGCCTGTGCCCATCGGGTCAAAATGGATTTGTTTCGGCAATATGGTTTGATTGCGGCGGCAGGCGACCGCCATCTGGCGGAATTTATGCCCGGGGAGGAATACCTGAAGGACCCTCAGACCGTGGAAAGCTGGAAATTTGGTCTGACTACTGTGGCATGGAGGAAAGAGGACCTGCAGAAGCGCTTGGAACGCAGCCGCAGGCTGGCAAGCGGTCAGGAGGAGATCGAACTGAAAACCACCGGCGAGGAGGGCATATTGTTGATCAAGGCACTATGCGGCCTGGAGCGGGTGGTGAGCAATGTGAACATTCCCAATACCTGCTATCAGATTACCAATCTGCCGCAGAATGCGGTGGTGGAAACCAATGCCGTGTTTGAGCGGGATGCCATACGGCCTGTTCTGGCCGGGAGCGTACCCGAGCAGGTGCGCAGACTGCTGTTGCCTCATCTGGAGAACCATGATCGAATTATGCAGGTAGTGCTGGGAAATAATAGGGATGTAGAACTGGTGGCGGAAGCATTCATGAACGATCCTCTTGTGAGAGGTCGCGCCACAAAAGAGCAGATACAGGACCTGGCCAGGGATATGATGTCGGCCACTTTAGGATAGATTCGCATAAGTTTGCATGTGGGAGGTATGGCACTGTGAAAATTATCGTTGCGGGAGACGGCAAGATGGGGTCTACATTGACCCGGCAGCTTGCCCTGGAAGGGCATGACCTGACCCTGATAGATGCCAATTCGAGGGTATTGGAGAGTACGCAGGAGCGCTATGACGTCATGGTAATACAGGGAAACTGTGCTACCATGGATGTGCTGCAGCAGGCGGGGGTTAAGGAGGCGGATTTGCTCATTGCCATGACGGGGGCGGATGAGATTAATCTATTGTGTTGTATGACGGCCCATGCCATGAATGCCCGTCTCCATACCATTGCCCGGGTGCGGAACCCGGAGTATACCCAGCAGATCTATAAGATGCGGGATATGTTTGGGCTCTCCATGACAGTGAATCCGGAGCGGCAGGCGGCCATGGAAATCAGCAGGCTTTTAAAATATCCGGGCTTTTTAAAGAGGGACACCTTTGCAAGGGGCAAAGTGGAGATCGTGGAACTGAAGCTGAATGAGCAGAGCAAACTCTGTGATGTGGCTCTGAATGATATGTACAGCATCGTCAAGTGTAAGATCCTGGTATGTACCGTGCTGCGCGGGGGCAAAGCGGTGGCTCCCGACGGAAACTTCGTGTTAAAAGAAGGAGACAGAATATTTGTGACGGCTCCCAGCAATGAACTGGCAACATTGCTGCATAACCTGGGAATTATCACTCACAAAGTAAAGCGGGTTCTGGTGTGCGGAGGGGGACGCGTCACATTCTATCTGGCAAAAATGCTGGAGAAGAGCGGGATTGCCGTGCAGATTGTGGAACAGGATCCCCAGCGCTGTGTGGGACTGGCCGGAATGCTGCCCCATGCCAATATAATTCAGGGAGATGCCAGCAGCGAACTTCTGTTGGAGAGTGAAGGCATTTCTGACTGTGATGCGCTGGCCACATTGACAGGAATCGATGAATTGAACATGATTATCTCTCTCTACGGCAGCAGCTGCGGCGTGCCTCAGATCATTACCAAGCTGGGACGTATGAACAATAAGAACATTTTGGAGAATCTGTCCCTGGGCAGTATCGTGAGCCCCAAAGAATTGTGCTGCAATACCATTGTTCGCTATGTACGGGCCATGCAGAATCAGACGGGTGCGGCTAAGACGGTTTACTCCATTGCCGACGGACAGGCAGAGGCCATGGAGTTTTTGGTGGATGAACACACTCTGCACTGCGGGGAACCCCTGAAGCAGTTGAAACTCAAAAAAAATGTGCTTGTGGCCTGCATTACCAAGGGAGTACAGCAGGAGATTCCCAATGGTGATTCATCTTTTAATCAGGGAGATACGGTGATAATTGTGACCAATGGAGACAGGGTAATCTATCAGCTGAACGACATTTTTGATTGACCTAAAATCTATATCTCTGTGGGGTAATGTATTTTTGATGATCAAACCCGCTAAGCGGGCGGATGGAGACGGGATACGACTATGAATTACAAGATGATGGGTAAGTTTATCGGGCTGCTTTTGATGGTGGAGAGTATATTTATGCTGCCTGCGCTGCTGATCAGCCTGTGCAGGCAGGAGCGGAGTTCCGCAATGGCATTTACCGCTGCCATTGTGATTTTGTGGGGACTGGGGATGCTGCTTCGCTTTTTTTGCCGTGGGGCCAAAAAGAGTTTCTTCGCCAAGGAGGGCCTGGTATGTGTAGGGCTTGGCTGGCTGATTATGAGCCTGCTTGGCTGTTTGCCTTTTTTTCTGTCGGGGGCTATCCCCAACTATGTGGACGCTCTGTTTGAGATGGTTTCGGGCTTTACCACCACCGGAGCCTCTATTTTGGAACAAATAGAAGGTCTGCCCTATGGCATTTTGTACTGGAGGAGTTTCAGCCATTGGCTGGGCGGTATGGGTGTACTGGTATTCCTGTTGGCCATTCCCATGGGAGGGGAAGGGGGCAGTGGATTTACCATGCACTTGCTGCGGGCGGAGAGCCCGGGGCCCAATGTGGGAAAATTGGTGCCTAAGATGAAACAGACGGCTCAGATTTTGTATATTCTATATATAGTGTTGACAGTGCTTAATGTCATTTTCCTGCTTATAGGCGGCATGCCGGTGTTTGATGCAGTGTGCACGGCCATGGGAACGGCGGGAACGGGGGGATTTGGCATCAAGGGAGACAGCATTGCCGGATACAGTCCCTATCTCCAAAATGTATGTACTGTGTTCATGCTGCTGTTCGGCGTGAATTTCAGCTGCTATTATCTGCTAATTCTGCGGCAGGTGAAAAGTGTGTTTAAAGATGAGGAGCTGCGGATGTATCTGGGGGTCATACTCGGCAGCATTCTGCTGATCGTCTGGAATCTGCGGGGATTCTATGATACATTGGAAGAGACCGTGAGGCATGCGGCATTCCAGGTGGCCAGCATTGTCACCACCACGGGCTATGCCACCACGGATTTCGATCTCTGGCCCGGATTTTCCAAAGCAATCCTGTTGTTTTTAATGGTAATCGGGGCCTGCGCGGGCAGCACGGGGGGAGGCTTTAAATGTGGCCGCGCGTTGCTGGTAGTGAAAAACATGCTGCGCAGCGTAAGACAAATCATTCGTCCCCAGCGGGTACAGGTGGTGCGGATGAACGGGCAGGCAGTGGATGAAAAGGTATTGGCTAATACCAATACCTATGTGGCTGCCTATGCCATCATCATCATAGCCAGCTTTCTGCTTATTTCGGTGGACGGCTTCTCTATTACCACTAATTTTTCAGCAGTTATGGCATGTTTCAACAATATCGGACCGGGATTTGAGGCTGTGGGCCCTACCTGCAATTTTGCTTCTTACAGCATTTTTTCTAAGCTGGTGCTGATTTGGGATATGCTGGCAGGCAGATTGGAGATATTTCCGATCCTCATTCTGTTCTCCCGCACTACTTGGAGACAGAAATAGAGACATAGTGCGCCTTCCTCATACGGAAGGCGCCGGGAAACGCCGTCCTATTTCTTTTTAGAAGGCATTGCCGGAAGCCTGTTGCTTTTTCAGACGGTTATTTTCCTGAATTAAAAGTTCAATTTGCAGAGCCTGCTGCTCTAACTGCTTGACGGCTTCATCCCGCTCCAGCACAACTTTATCCCGCTCCTGCACGGCTTCATCCCGCT
>BLLU01000240.1 GCA_011959105.1 Lachnospiraceae bacterium
GGCGGACAGCCAGTATGGGCAGGAGGTACAACTACAGTAAGGAAATGATGACCAAATATTTCCGGGAGAACGTGGATAAGAAGTTCAACCTGATCTTCACTTCCCAGGAAGCCGCTTTGGAGGCCATCGAGCAATACCGCAGTTCCCTGCTGAAAGAAGGAGACGACTGGGACGAAGACTATCACCTCACCCCTCAGCCCCAGACTGCCCTGGCTGTCATAGAGCAGGAAACCGGCTATGTCCGCGCCATCGTAGGGGGCCGCGGAACCAAGGAAGGGCGGCTCACCTTCAACCGGGCCACCGATGCCATACGTCAGCCCGGGTCCACTTTCAAGGTGCTGGCGGCTTACGCGCCCGCCCTGGACAGCTGCGGCATCACCCTGGCCAATATGTATATAGACGCCGCCTTTAACTATGCGGACGGCACCCCGGTGCGCAACTGGTATGGAGAGACTTACAAGGGGCCTGTGTCCGTGCGCTACGCCATTGAGCAGTCCATGAACATCATCGCCGTGAAAACCATCACCCAGATCACGCCGAAGCTGGCCTATGAATATCTGCTTAATTTCGGCTTTTCCACCCTGACCACCGGCAAGGTGGTGGGAAACCAGGTACTGGGGGACGTAAACCAGGCCACCGCGCTGGGGGGCCTGACCGATGGCGTCACTCCTCTGGAGTTGACTGCCGCATACGCCACCATCGCCAACGGCGGCGTATACAACGAGCCCAAACTGTACACCCATGTCAAAGACGCAGACGGCAATGTGATTCTGGACAACACCGGCTATGGAAACAGCCGCCAGGTACTGCAGGAATCCACTGCGTTCCTGCTTACGGAAGCCATGGTGGATGTGGTGACCAAGGGTACCGGAACCTCCACCAACTTTAACAGGGAAATGGCAATAGCCGGTAAGACCGGTACCACTTCCAGCAATGTGGACGTGTGGTTTGCAGGCTATACGCCCTATTATACCTGTGCCACCTGGGTGGGGTATGACAACAATGTGCATATGTACAGCAGAAGGGATGAAAATAACGAGACCAATATCGCCAAGAAGATCTGGCACAACGTGATGGAAAAAATACATGAGGACCTGCCCAACCAGGCATTCTATGTGCCTGCAGGAGTAATCCAATATACCGTGTGCAAAGATTCCGGCAAGCTGCCCAATCCCGGTGTTTGCCCGGAGACCTCCCTGCGTTCGGAGTATTTCGCGCCTGAGACGGTTCCCACCGATGTGTGCGACGTACATTACAGCGGCCTTGTCTGTGAGTACGACGGCCTGCCCGCCAGCGCGGAATGTCCTTTCGCTATTCTCGGCCTGGCCACAAGACTGCCTGCGGAAGATCCTTCCCTGGCGGCAGGTTCCACCGTAGCCACCGTGGCTCCTGACGGTACGGTATCCTATACAAACCCGCTGGTACAGAGCACCTGCTGCCACAACACACTTTTCTTCCTGTCTCCTAACTACGAGGCAGTGCTGAACCAGCACAGGATCGAAATTGAACTGCGCAGGCAGCAGCATCTGGACATGCTGCAATTCCAGCAGGACGGAATGTTACCCAACGCCAACGGCTGATAGATCTGTAACCCATGAAAAAGAGGTTGTTGTCAAATTGATATGCTCCCTTCTAGGTAGACAAGTGAAATAATAAAACTTGCTGCTTAGGAGGGAGCATATTTTATGTCTAAAAGAAAAGTATCCATTGAAGATAAGATATACGCAGTGAATCTGTATTTGGATAGAAAAGAAAGTCAACACCGGATCGCCTCTATGTTTGATGTCAGCATAGCTTCTGTCCAACAATGAAACAAAGAATTAAAACAGCAAGCCACAAAGAAGTAGACAACCACGCAATGAAACGGTAGTGTAAAATAGTTTGTGTCTTTGGAAAAAAATACCTCTTTTTTGGTAAGAATCAAGATATGACAATTCTTATCGAAAAGGAGTATTTTTATGCCAGCAACAAAACAGCAAATACGACAGATTATTGCAGATAACAACCTTAACAGCATGGCTGATGTTTACAGCCTGCTAAGGGACAGCTTCAAAGATATCCTTCAGGAGCTTATGGAGGCGGAACTGGATGCATCCCTTGGCTACGAAAAAAACCAGAAAGGGGATGCTCCCACATCCAACAAACGTAACGGACATTCTCCCAAAACCCTCAAGAGCCAGTATGGGGAATTCCAGATCGATGTCCCAAGAGACCGTGAGGGTGAATTTGAGCCAAAGCTCATCCCAAAATACCAGAGGGATATCTCCGGTATTGAAGAAAAAGTAATCTCCCTCTATGCAAGGGGTATGAGCACAAGGGATATCCATGACCAGATACAGGAACTTTATGGGATGGAACTGTCCGCAGAGATGGTCAGTAAGATCACAGACAGGATACTTCCAGAGGTCAAAGAGTGGCAGGCGCGGCCATTGAACCCCATCTATCCCTTTGTATTCATGGACTGTATCCATTATAAAGTCAGGGAAGACGGACGCATTCTGAGCCGTGCCGCCTACATTGTGCTGGGGATCACCGCAGACGGCTATAAAGATATCCTGAGTATCACCGTAGGCGCCAATGAGACCAGCAAGTTCTGGCTGGGGATGTTAAATGACCTGAAAAACCGTGGCGTACAGGATGTGCTGTTCTTCTGTGTGGATGGGCTTGCAGGATTTAAGGAAGCAATAAGTGCAGTCTATCCGAATGCGCAGATCCAAAGGTGTGTCATCCACATGCTGCGGAATTCTTTCAAATATGTCAATTACAGCGACCTGAAAAAATTTTCTTCCGACTTCAAAGCAGTCTATAATGCCCCAAACGAAACGTCTGCGCTGTCAGAACTGGAAAAGATCAAAGAAAAATGGGGACACAAATATCCCTATGCAGTCAGTAACTGGGAAAACAACTGGGAGGATGTCAGCTCCTTCTTCCAGTTCTCTGATGATATCCGGCGCATCATGTATACCACGAATATCATAGAGGGCCTTAACCGCCAGTACAGGAAAGTGACCAAGGCAAAAAGTGTATTCCCAAGCGACAGTTCCTTAGAAAAAATGCTCTATCTTGCCAGCTGGAACGTAATCAAAAAGTGGACACAGCGGTACAGGAGCTGGGACCAGGTGCTCAACCAGATGGTTGTCCTTTATGGAGACAGGCTTACCCAGTATTTGTAAAAAGGAAAAACCGAGACACCACATCTTATCAAAAAATGTCCCGGCCTTATTCCATCGGCATTAGCAGTATTACCAGAAATACCCAGCCTTATTCCGGAGGCCGGGTGTGGGCAGCGCCCACAAAATATTTCCCTGCTGCTAATGCCCGATTAGCGTGTAAAAAATTTGAAATATGTGTATAGAAACAAATAGACTGGCGATACTATTACTAGAAAAGAAATTTGACAGCACACAAGTAATACTATTCGACAGCAGATTTCTACATATCTGATTCCTATCAGCAAAGATTTTTACCCATAGACACAGAATTTTTTACAGCCTCTGCTTTTTCGTATATGAAATCAAAGTTTACATGGTCTTTAATTTGTCTCAAAAGATGATCTTCTGGAATCATAGAATCGATATCCAGAA
>BLLU01000241.1 GCA_011959105.1 Lachnospiraceae bacterium
ACCTCCGATACTATAATAAAAGCTTGTCAGGATCATCAGCACGATACTGACCGCCAGAAGTCCACAGGCCCTTTTCTCCCCTGCCCTTCCTAAATTCCCGTCCCGGCGCTGCTCCCCGGAACCGCCGTCAAAATATCGATCCACTCCCCAAAGTCCCAGACAAAGAAACGGCATATAACTGACAAACATAATCTGATGATAGGAATGATACACCATCGGGCCTGCAAGCAGAAATATAACGGATGAAAACAATGCTGTTGCCCTGTGAAATCCCCTGTTCCTGAGCCATGCATAAAACAGCATCACAGACGCCTCAAGGCACAGAAACTGTGCAGCCATCATATAATCCGACATTTTTACAAAGGGCAGGAGATAGGATAATAGAATAACCGGACTGTACAATCCATAATAAGCAAAGTGATAGATATTCTGCCCTCCCCCTATATTGAGCGCAAACTCCGGGAACAGTTCCCATGTATCATAGAACTGTCTCCGAAAATAGTCCGGCAGCACACTGTGCTGGCTGATCCAGTCTACCCTTGCCCCAAACACGCCAAAACGCAGGACAAACACATTACAAACAAGTCCCGTAAGGAGAAACAGCAGAAAATAGCTATATCCTTCCTTATAACGATACCTTCCCATGTACCCCTCCTTCATCCTCCTCACTGGAATCCTTTAAGATAAAAATCGGCCGGCGTTTTGTCTCAAGGTATGTCTTCGACAGATACTGGCCCACGATCCCCGTACAGAACAGCTGGATTCCACTGACCATAAAAATAATACACGCCAGCGACGGCCAGCCGGACACCGGATCTCCCCAGACAATTGTCCTGACAATAATCACAAGTATCATTAAAAATGCCAGTATACAAAATACAACCCCCACGACTGCCGCAAGAGACAGCGGAGCCACAGAAAAAACCGGTAATCCCTTCAAGAGAATAGAAGAACAGCTTCTTGACCGACCATTTCGTCTCTCCGGCACAACGGCCGATGTTCTGGAATTCCAGCCATTTCGTCCGAAATCCTACCCATTCAAAGATTCCCTTGGAAAATCGATTGTATTCACTCATCCCAAGTACCGCATCCACCATTTTTCGTTTCATAAGCCGATAATCTCTTGCTCCGTTCACAATTTCCGTTTTGGAAATACTGTTGATGAAGCGGTAAAAGCTTTCTGACAAAAACGAACGTATCTTTGGCTCTCCTGTCCGTGTAGAACGCCTTGTGGCAATGTTGTTTTTCAGGGGACTGCATGAAAAGGTTCTGGCGTTTGGATGTGTGATCGTACTGACTGTGCCGGTATTTGCATATTTACTGAACGGAGGGCTGTATATCCGTGATAAGGTGATGATTCCATTTTTGCCGTTGTTATGTTATGTATTGGCCTATTATGTAAGAAGCCTGCCGCAGACGGAGGGAATGGCGGTGTGGAAGCGGCTGCTTCCGTATCTGGTTCCTATTTTTCTTGCTTATGCTGCACGTCAGAAAGGCGATGTCGGGAAATACTGGAAGCTTGTGGCTTTGGATGGTATAGTAATGCTTTGCTGTTTCCTTTTCTTTGAGAGTCCTTTGCATAAAAAGAGATATCCGGTGCTCCTGCTGCTGCCTTCGGTGCTGTTTCTTTCTTTTTTCGGAATGGCTCTGCATACAAAGGATGGTCTTGTGGAGGAGCGGGCGTTTTATGAAAAGATCACGGATTCAGATATCGGAGAGTTGATTGCAGCGGCTGTGGAGGAAGAACATGGTTTTTACCGGACAGAGCAATTGGGAAGCGACAGAGAGAACGCGGCAAACCTGAACCGGATCTGGGATACGGGACAATATATTTCGTCGGTGTATTCTTCGGCGTATAACGCAGACTACCAGGAGTTCAGGAGGGATGCTTTTGAACTGGAGGCGCCGTTTCGCAATATTCTGATGCAGTCCGCATCGTCGAATCCGGTTTACCAGGATTTTATGGGGGTGAAGTACATTGTTTCCCAGAAGGAAGTAAAAGGGTGCGAGCTGGTGTCAGACAATGGAAAGTGGAAACTGTATGAAAATAATAATGCCCTGCCGGCAGCCTATGCGACCGACCGTATGATCGGCAGGGAAACATATGAGAAGCTGGAATTCCCCTACAATCAGCTGGCGCTGCTTGAGTATGCCGTAGAGGAGAGTACAGGCGGAGAAGACGGCGGCAGTACGGAACGGGAAATCACAGACAGGATCCGTGCAGAGTATGGGGTGACGCCGCAGGAGGTGACACTGCCGGAGAAAATATCAGCCGGGAAGAATGAGACAGTTGCTGTCAGTGTCCCCGGTGCAGCTTCGGAAGAGGAAGGATCTGCCGAGGCAGGACATCGTGTTTTATTTTTAAAGTTCCGCGTAAAGAACCGGAAGCCTTCAAAGGATCTTGCAGTCTGGGTGGAAGGAATAAGGAACAAGCTGACCGGCAGAAATCATTTTTACTATAATGACAATACTACATTTACCTATGCGGTTTTACTGGAGGAAGACCAGAAAACGATTGAGATTACATTCGGAAAAGGGGAGTATGAGATATCAGATGCAGTGTGCTGTGTTGGAAGATTGCCGGTACACAGGCAGGGACAGCTCTGCGGGTCAGAATTCTTCCTTGATAAGGCGGGGACGAAGGGGAATGTGATTGCAGGCCGGGTGGATGTTAAAAATGACGGATATTTTATCACTACGATACCGTATGATGAAAATTTTATCGTTTTGGTAGATGGAGAAAAGGCAGAGTATGAGAAAGTAAACGAAGCATTTTTAGGATGTAAAATTAAGAAAGGGGAACATGAGGTGAAAATTGTCTATCATGCGCCCGGAGCCCGGACCGGACAGATGGTATCCCTGCTGGGAATATTGGCAGTCGGGCTCCTGAGAAGGAGAAGGCGCAGGGCCGGGCTGCCAATCTAAATTGGGCTATACCTTGACAACTTTCGATTTAAAGTATATCATTGTTCCTGTAAAACTACATAGGATTGATGACAAGGGAGCTTGCACGGAAGCGGGCTGAGAGTGGGCTGATACCGCCCAGACCTATAACCTGATTTGGATAATGCCAACGTAGGGATGTGTTATGAGAGACTTAAGATCTCCTTTGTCTTCAATCGAAGATGAAGGAGGTTATTTTTATGTTTTCATTTTTTGTGACCGCAGAAGGCGGTCTGACAACTGCAGGTTACGCGGTGTGTATTACAGCAGGGCTCATCCTGTTTTTGGCGGCTTTGATTTTTGCCGGGAAGGAATCCGAGAAAAAGGGCCTGTCGACGAAACAGCTGGTGTTCTGTGCGATGGCAATGGCACTTGCGTTTGTGACGTCCTATATGAAAATATTCAGGATGCCCTGGGGAGGAAGCATTACTCTGTGCAGCATGCTTTTTATAGTGCTGATCGCTAACTGGTATGGAGTAAAGGCAGGGATTTCCGTAGGACTTGCCTACAGCATTCTTCAATTTATCCAGGAGCCTTATGTATTGTCATTCTTCCAGGTGTGCTGTGACTATTTTCTGGCATTTGCTGCACTTGGCGCCGCCGGTTTTTTTGCAAAAAGTTCACATGGACTGGTGAAAGGGTATATTGCGGCGGTTATCGCAAGAGGAGCCTTTCATGCGCTCGGCGGTTACCTCTACTGGATGGACTATATGCCGGATAATTTTCCGCAGTCTCTGAAGAGCATCTATCCCATTGCATATAACTACAGCTACTTGCTGGCGGAAGCACTGATCACGGTGATCGTTATATCAATTCCGGCCGTTGCAAGAGCACTGGAACAGGTGAAAAAGACAGCTGTTTCATAAGACAGAAAGGGCAGAAAATAATTGTGAGATTGATGTACAGGTCATTCCATGGGATACATATGAAGAGAAATATATGACAGGAATTAATGCGGGGGAAGGACCGGATGTGGGATACATGTATGTAGAGATGTTCCCGACTTACATTGATTCCGGCGCCGTTGCAGATATGGCGGATTACCTGACAGATGAAGATTATGAGACCTATCTTTATCTTGAAAAGGGCCAGATGATGGGAGGCCAGTATGGATTCCCGTTTGTGACTGGTAATCCGTTTATCATGTACTACAACAAAGATATTTTAGACAGTCTTGGAGAGACTGCTCCTGAGATATGGGAGAACTTCAGGAGGATCTGTGAGAAAGCAACAAAAGATACAGACGGGGACGGAGAGATTGACCAGTATGGCTATGCAGCCGGATTCAACAATGGGGATATGAGCCCTCTCTACCTTTTGAATTCTTATTATTACAGCGTGTTGTGGCAGAGTGGAAGCGATATTTATAACGATGACCTGAAAACGGTACGCTTTAATGACGAGGCCGGTGTGGAGGCGGTGGAATTCTTAAAGAGCCTGACTCCATATATGCCGAAAGACTATATGTCACTGGCGGCAACGGATGCATTTTCCAATGTATTCGGCGGCGGCAAGGCAGTATTTGCATGTGCGCGTGCAATGCAGGCACAGACAGAATCTTTCAAGGAGACTTATCCGGATCTGAACTGGGATTATGTAACGTCTCTGAAGAATAAGCAGTACGGAACATTCGGCGCTGCGGATTCCCTGACTTTAATGTCGGCGTGTGAGGACAAAGAACTGGCTATGAAGCTGATTAAATATATGACAGGTACAGAAGTAATGACAGAGTATCACGGAGAGCATTACGGGGCACCGATGACAGCAGACGAGCCATATCAGGGAGATGAGAAACTGGAAAGGACTCTGACGGAAGACAGAGATAAATGGCGTCCTCTTCAGGCAGGCCCATGCGGTTCTGACATTCTGCTGAATCTGGTTTCCCAGCTTCAGGCTGTAATGAGCGGGGATGCAGAAGCTAAGGAAGCGCTGGATGAGGCGGCAGATTATTCTAATGATCTGCTGGAGGAATACTGGGCAGATAAAGAGTAAACGTAAACGATAGGGATGCCTGCAGATATGCAGGCATCCTTTTGCAGTTAAGGAGTGCGGACAAATGAGAAAGAAAAAACAGCAGGTGTTTGCTGCATATGGCTATATCGCACCGATCGCGCTTATATTGATCGTGTTTCTCGGTGTTTCTGTGACCATGTCAATCATACTCAGTTTTACAAAATATAATATTTTAACTCCGCCGCAGTTCAACGGACTGGATAATTACACCAGGATGCTGACGGATAAAAAATTTATGAAAGCACTGATCAATACGCTGAAGATCATGATTTATGTGGTGCCGCTTCAGACAGTTACGGCCATCGGGGTCGGTGTATTGATTGCCGCCAGAAAGAATACCTGGCTTGGAAAGCTTGCGAACATCGTCATATTCATACCTGTGCTTTCCTCCAACGCGGTTGTCGGGACGATCTGGAAGGCTATTCTAAACGGACATGTGGGAGTGGTAGAAAAGATTTTCGCTGTTTTCGGTATTGACTGCTCCATGCTTTTAGGCGATGCGGCGACAGCGCTGCTTACAGTGGCAATGGTGTCTGTGTGGAAGAATATGGGGTATTATGCGGTGCTGTATATTTCGGCGCTGATGAGTATTCCGGACAGCTATTATGAGGCGGCTAAGGTGGACGGCGCCGGAAGGTGGGCCCGCTTCCGCTACATCACCCTTCCGATGCTTAAGCCTACAACGATAATGACTATATTTTTGGGGATTACGACATCACTGCAGTGTTTTGATATTATATACAATCCTCCAGCGCCGGCAGCAGCTCCTCGATAACTTCCAGAGTCATTCGCTTCTGATCCTTTACTTCAAAAGGAAAATATTCAAATTCCACACTGGCTGAGATGGTTCCATCATACTCATACTGCCCCAGAAGAAGCCGCAGGAACGTTGTCTTGCCCCGGCCGTTTCTCCCGGTAAAACCCAGTTTCCAGTCCGTATCCAATTGGAAGGATACATGTTCAAATACATTTTCATAATTGCCCTCATAGGCAAAAGTCAAATCCACTACATCTATTAATGACATCCGCTACCTCCTGTATACGTCCGCCCCATACCAGAGACGCACAAAAAAAGCCACAGGAACGTTATTTCCTGCAGCCTCATACAATCCAAAATATTCTATCCGGCCTTTCGCCGGACGGAAAATCCCGTCGGTATATGATGAGTACAAGCGAATGAATCTTTAACCTTCCTGCTGTCGGCACAACAAAACAAACGAGCCATAGCCCATATCCGTTTCATTATGCAGTTACATTACTGTTAGCAAGAAGTTGTCTTCATCCTCTCATCTCCAATTCTTTTTCATATTTCAAAACGAGGATAGCATAACAAATATATTTTCGTCAAGCAATATTTCAAAAATCGGTTTAAAAAATCGTAACAGTTCAGCCTACGCCATTCGCAAAAATCCATTACTGTTGCCGGCTGTACCCGGTGAAGAACTCTGTCAGACCGTCAAGCATTTTCATCAGCACCGGCATCTCTGTCTCGTTGAGCTTATCCATGACCGCTTCCGTCATCTGACGGTGGTAATCCTCATGATGCTTATATGCCGACACACCCTTCTCTGTCAGCTTTACAACCACCACCCGGCGATCCTTCTCACTTCTGCATCGCTCCACGTATTTCTTCTTTACCAGATGATTCATAGCAATGGTGAGGGAGCCCACTGTAATACCAAGCTTCTTTGCGATGGAAGACATATTATCTCCCTCCCCTGTTCCGACAGCCTCTATGACGTGCATATCATTATTGGTGATATCCCTGAACTCCGGCGTAATAATCGCCTTTCCTTCAAGCTCCCAT
>BLLU01000242.1 GCA_011959105.1 Lachnospiraceae bacterium
AAAACAATAATACAATCCGCAATCTGACCGGGGAATATAAGAAGATAGAGCCGGATTGCCGGGAGGGAGTGCGGGCGCAGTTGGAGCGCATGAAACAACTCTGCAAGGAGCGGAACAGTCTGTATGAAAAGCAGAATGAGTTAAAAGGGCAGAAATGGAAGATTGAGAAATCATTGGAGCGATAAAAAATGTAGAGCATGGCAGATGCTATGCTCTGTATTTTATAGTAGCGAATAAAGAGTGAGAGTGATATAATCAAAAGCAAATACTTGTGGATTTTGAGCAGAAATAATATAGAGAAATCAGAACTTATTATATAGATAAGGAAATAGAGGATATGGATAAGAATATTTGTGAAGAAATTAGACTTATTGATAATATTTTACAAGCTGAGGATTTTATAAGATTACGCATACAAGCAGGATTTGTTGAGATACCGGTGGAGCATGCTCGAAAGGCTTTGCGAAACGGTTTAATTAATGTTTCTGCCATATATAATGGCGAACTTGTTGGAATGGGGAGACTTGTTGGAGATGGTGCTATGTATTGGTATATTCAAGAAATAATAATCTTGCCCCAATTTCAACGAAAAGGTATTGGCACAATGATTGTTAATCACTTAGTTGATTATGCAAGAGAAAATTCTACTACTGGAAAATTTACAACAATCGGAGGCGTTTCAGCCAAAGGAAAAGAACCATTTTATGAGAAAATAGGGTTTGAGGTTATCTCAAATGGGATTAAAAAGATGATAGAAATTAAATAAACAAAAAGAGTGGGATAACTAAGTGATATTTATCACAAGATTTTCTTGTGTTTATATAGATATTTTCATGTAAAGGAGATGATGCGATATGAAAAATAATGGTAGTTGTATTCAAACACGGAGGGTGACTATAATTTAGCTCTCCGTAGACAATAAGGAGAGATTGATGAATATATTAAATTTTGCAAAAAAGCACGTTAAAGAAGCAACGAAAATTGCCCTTGCAAATTATAATGATGAGCGGCAATATGTAAAAGAATTGCCACAAGTGTGTGATATTCCTGACTTAAACGGTTTTGCCGAAAATGGATTGGGTGTTGCTGCATTTGAAAATGAAAAGATGATAGGGTTCTTGTGCTGTTGTGAACCTTTTGACAATGCGTTTCGTGCCACCGATGTGAGAGGGATTTTTTCGCCTATGGGTGCAAATGCAGCCGTTTCTAAAAACCGCCCCCAAATTTATGCAGCCATGTATCAGGCGGCAGGAGAAAAATGGATAAAGACCGGGGCAGTTTCCCATGCAATCTGCTTATACGCCCATGATGAAGAACTTCAACAACAGTTTTTCCGTTATGGCTTCGGTTTACGCTGTTTAGATGCTATCCGTCCGATGGAATTGATTAATTGTGAATTTTGTGCCGGATATGATTTAGTTGAATTGCCAGAGGCAGAATATTATTTTATCTATCCGCTTCATTTAGCGTTATATCAACATTACCGAGAAAGTCCTTTCTTTATGAATCGTGAGCCCGAAACACGAGAGGAGTTTGTAGTATCTTCAATGCAGGAAGGGGCACGTTACTTTGTGGCAAAGCAGAACGGAAAAATATGTGCGTTTGTAAAAATTTCGGTTCCCGGCGAAACGTTTGTTGCAATGGGCGACACATATCGTCATATCAGAGGTGCATACTGTCTGCCGGAACACAGGGGTAAGGGATTATATCAAAATTTACTGAACTTTACCATATCTGTGTTGAAAAGAGAAGGCTATACCAAACTTGGAGTGGATTTTGAAAGTTTTAATCCAACAGCTCGCGGATTTTGGTTAAAATATTTTACTGCATACACTAATAGTGTAGTTCGGAGGATTGATGAGCGAATTATACATTTGAGGTTATAAAAGTGCTTTCGCTATTGATTGTTTAGAAGTGGTAAGAAGAAATAGGTTTTCCTTGATGATTACTTAGACATGGTGCTGGCGCCATGTAAATAAAGTCATTAAAGAGAATATGGGTTGTCAATTTGCGAAGATTTGTTATAATATATGCGTGGCAACATTTTGGCAACAGAAAATCAGCAAGCCATAATAAATGATGTAA
>BLLU01000243.1 GCA_011959105.1 Lachnospiraceae bacterium
AAAACAATAATACAATCCGCAATCTGACCGGGGAATATAAGAAGATAGAGCCGGACTGCCGGGAGGGAGTGCGGGCGCAGTTGGAGCGCATGAAAGAACTTTGCAAAGAGCGCAATAATCTGTATGAGAAGCAAACCGATTTGAAAGGGCAGAAGTGGAAAATAGAGAAATCGTTAGAACGATAATAAATGTGGGGCGCGGTGGTTGCTGCGCCCTATATTTTTGTGGTAAATGAGGAACGGAAGTGATATAATGAAATGGACAAATCGGAATTTATGGAGGGAAAAAGAGTGGAACAATTAGCAATCAAAAAAGCTCGGTTAGATCAGACTGACGAGATTAATGAAGTCGTAAGTGAAACGATAAAAGAAATATATTCAAAATACTATTCGGATGAAGTGGTGGATTTCTTTTTGGAATTACATAATCACGATAATATCCATAAGGACATTTTGGAAGGTAATACCTATGTGATTGCTTGTGGAGCTGCCACTCTTGGAACAGGCACAATCAATCAAAACGCTATTTTAAGGGTATATGTAACTCCGAATCATCAACATGAGGGAATTGGAACCAAGCTTATGGATTGTTTGGAAAAAGAAATAATAAAGAATTATTCGTATGTAAATATAGATGCATCGTTGCCAGCTGTTGAATTTTATCGCAAACGGGGATACGAGTTATTAAGACAAGCGGAGCATTCCGTTGCAAATGGAAAATTATTGTCATATTCTATTATGCGGAAAAGAGAATTTGATATAGACCCGGCTTTTTATAATGCCCCATCTGTTCTTGTCCGAAAAGAGATTGAATTGCAGGGACTTGATTTTGATGAATATCAGACAAAGGTGCCCCAAAGAGTTTATTTGCTGGCGGATAGCCTGTTTGATACAATGCTTGCAAAGAACATTGCTACGCTTACCTTTGATGTCGGTGGAGGCATATATGTAATGAATCATAACAGCAATTTAGGTTTTGCAAAGGGCGAGATGTGTTCACCGGGACTGGCAACCCAGGCAGAGGATTTATATGCAGCAGGAGTGAAAGAACTGATTCATGTAGGATTTGCCGGCGGGAATAAGATTGGAGACTATGTCCTTACCGATGGGGCTTATAACGATACCTCTATTACCAGGTTATATGGATTTAAGGGGGAACGAATCGATTCAACAAAGGATTTGACAGACTCTTTTTGTATGGAGCTGGAGAAAAAGGGAATATCCTGTATTCGTGGCTATCATTGGACAACGGATGGCGGATATGTTCAGCCTGAATGGAGAGAACGGTATTATTTTAACGATCTGGGTGCGAAATGCGTTGAGATGGAAGGAGCAGGACTATTTACAATCGCGAATTTCCGTTCCCGCAAGGCAACAGCGATCTACGTTGTATCTGACAGTGGTTCAAATGATGAATGGGAGCTTGGCTGGGGTGAAAGCACTCTTGAACATAGTATCCAGAAATTGATTGATGCACTGGCGGAAAGTTGATTTTGTTAAGAAACGATAAGTCTGGTGAAAACGAAAATTCCGGTTTGTTGATTAGAGTGGTGGAGGACAACGAATTGATATTTTCCTTGTTAATGTTATTTATACATGGCGCTAGCACCATGTAATAAGGATGGATAAGGAGAAAATCGGTATTTTGCTGCTGGCTCTATTTTGGCTCTAAAATTTTTCAGAACAGTAAAAATATAGTGTCAAATCAGATAATATGATGAATAATAAGTAGCAAAAACAAGGAAAAACATTCAGATTTCATTTCCGAGAGCTCGTGAGGGTGGTAGAACAGTTGGTTCTGGCCGTGTAGCTACGATTATTGAGTAATCAGTAAAAAGCTGGATTTTATGGGGCTTTCCGAGAAATCGGGGAGCCCTTTTGAAACTTTGCAGCAATAAAAAAGTGGAAAGTGGTGCCTAAACGGTGCCATGAAAAAGAACTCTGATGAAAATGGTGCCAAGTTTCATCGGAGTTTGTCTTTTTACCAACCTTTTATTTGTTTTACCTGTTCTGCCCGCTCTTTGTGATACTGTAACTTGAACTTGTATCGTTTCCACTACTTCCTTTTTTGCTTTATTGTCCAACTGATGAGAAACAGAATGACTTAAAAGAGAAAATAGAAAAATCATTGGAACGATAAGAAATGTGGGACGTAGCGGTTTCTGTTGGTTGCTATGCCCCATATGCTTGCTACGAAAGTTCTTCCTACTACCTACAACACGAAAAAAACCTAAAATGACGGACTTTCACAAAAGAAAAACGCTGCAACCTCAAAAAAGATTACAACGCTTCTTAGTCCTTATTCAATTTTTGCCGGACAGCGATTATTTTTCCGCACCCTCAACCTCTGCGATCTCCCGCGCCGTAGCGGTGACTATCCGTATTCCCGTATCGCTCATATCATCAAGGAGCGCGTCAAGCTGCCGCCGCTGGGTTATTCTTCCCGGCGGGCTGCTCCAAAAGGAATTGATCTACCGAGATATTGTAACGCTGTATCAGTTCAAAAAATATCTGTAAACTTGGGTGCTGCCCCTTGTTCATAGCATCAAAACATATATGAACATAAAACTAGATGATTTTGTAGAGGCATATTTTAGGGATAAAGATGGCGAGTTGAAGCAGCGCATGATTCGGAATAAGCGTTACATGATTGAACATCACAGCATTTCCCTGTTAGATAATAAGGCTATGGATGATATAACACCAGTGGATATTATCCAGTAGTAGAACGAGATACGTTCCAAAGGATTTAAGGAAACGTATCAGCGGATGCTCCAAAATCAGATGACGGCGTTATTTTAAGGCGATCCGGGTGACGGAAAGACAATATTTATACTGATTATAGCAGCGAAACTGTTTAAGGGAGATGGTTTAGACAGTGGAATGAATTTTGCACAACCCTTGAATGTTATCTATCAGAGTGCAGAGGACGGTCTTGCCGTTCCGGTAAAGCCCTGGTTAGAACAGGCAAAGGCAGACTGTGAGAAAATCTCTGTCATTGATGAAAAGATAAAATCCCCTTTTCATAATAGATGAATATTTGGAAGAAGCTGTTATCAAGACATGAGCAAAGCTGTTGATTTTAGAACCTGATACAAGCCTATTTGGGCGGTGGTATGGATATGAACCGGGCGAATGAAGCAAGGGAATTTGCACATGGACGGGCAGACAGCACATATCCATATTGATTTTGTCCTATTTATAGGCAACAGCAAGCGTGGGCTTGACACAAGAGTATCCCTCAAAGGCGCATTATCAGAACAGGGATTTAAGGGCGGCAAAATGACATAATGTGGGCATGGCGATTGTCATGTCCTGTATTTATATGATTGTAAATGAGAGAAGAAAATGATATGATAAAAAAGAATTTGAATTTAGTGGAGGTGAAGAAAATGGTAGCATTCTTACGATTAAGAAATTTATAAGTACATAGAACTGTGTTAAATAGTTTTATGTACAAACAGGGCACTAAAAACTATTTAATAAAGGAGAGCTTGCAATGATATTTCAAGACAATGTAATCAAAGAATATTTAAAAAACGTTTATTTTATAACTGGAACACCTTGTGGCGGAAAGACAACAATTTCACGGGAGTTGGCTAAACGGCACAATTTATTAATTTATGATATTGATGAGCAGTTTCCCTATCATCAAAAAATCTCTAATTCTACTTTTCAACCATCAATGAATAAGGTTTTTAAAGATGCAGATGAGTTTTTCGGGCGTACTGTAGAGGAATATAAAAAATGGCTGATTGATAACACAAGAGAGCAATTGGATTTTATACTGTTGGATTTGATTCGTCTTTCGCAAAATGATATTGTATTGTGTGACTGCCATTTGACAGTGGAAGAAGCCGAAAAATATACAGAAGCATCTCGAATAGTGTTTTTGATAAAAGAACCATCAAATTTAATTGAGGATTACTGTGGGCGTTCCGACCATCAAGGGTTTAATGATTTTATTAACAGTGCGTCTGATATTGAAAAAGCAAAGGCGACATGTAATATAACCTTAAAAACTCTCAACATGAAAAGATATAATGATATCAAGAGCAGTAACTATTTGTGGATAGAAAGAACTGAAAATAGTACAATTGGGGATACTGTAAGAAAAGTAGAACAACACTTTGGTTTTGTTAAAAAAGATTTTAACATGGATATATTAGAGATAAGGAAAGTCGATAGAGATACCGATTTGGCAGACAAACTCATTCGTTTTGTTGAAAACTTTTCTTGGGAAGAAGTAAAAGAACATATTTTATGGGTGCTTCGCACATGGCAATTTACAGATTGGGAAACTATGTTTGTTGCAACGGTGGATGGCCAAATTGTTGGAATGACTTCTATCATGAAAGCAGATTATTATCCATTACCTGAAATATATCCATGGATTTCAAGCGTGTTTGTGACAGAAGAATATCGCGGACATAGAATTAGTGAAAAGCTAATTAATTTTGCAAATGTATATGCAAAGGAGGCTGGTTTTATTAGAACATATATCCCATCAGAACATATTGGTTTGTACGAACAATATGGGTATCATTATCTTAAAGATATTGTTAATTTTGGGAATGGAATAGACAGATTGTATGTTAAAGAATTAGGACTATAAAAGGCGGAAAACCTGATGGCAAAGTGTTTGACGGCATATTAACTGGAGGGGCGGCTGCACAGTCGCCCTAAATTACATATAGAAGCAGTAACACATACAAACCCCACCGACCAAAGTTTGGTTCTCTTCCCATCTATCAGCTGGATCCCCGGAAGGAACCCGTCATACCAATGATGCGGCCATTTACTGTTTTTGCATGCGCGGACCTATGCTCCGCGCTGTTTCATGAACGGGCTGAACCCCAACCAGTACCAGACGGCCTATATCAGCCTCTCCACTATCAGCGTGACGGAGTTCTATCGGGAAATCTGCAGCCTCCTTGGGTTGGAGGCATCCGAAAATAAGACTGGGATGTTCCGTGTCATCCAGGAGCGGGTGTATTACCTTTACCGGGAGAAGAAGAAGCTCCTGGTGCTGGTGGGTAAGCCGTACCTGAACCATATCTTGGACAAACAGGTACATGAGTCCCTGCGCCAGCGAATTACAGTACATCATAATTATGAAGGACTTTCAGAGCAGGAGGTGCCAGACTATATCAGCCATAAGCTGGAGCTCGCCGGGAGGAAGCCTTAACGCCGGAGGAAGCGGAACGTCTGGAAGCCCACAGAAGCCGGAAAATGATAACAGGGGAAAAATTGGTACGGCAAGTCGCTGTCTTTTTTTGACTTTTTGTATAAAATCCAACAGAATGATAGCAAGTACTTACATGGAGGTGAGTGAATGGACGATACAAGCCAAAAAATCATTGACGCAATCATGTCACTAATTCGTGATAAAGGGTATGTTGCTACTACCACAAAAGACATTGCACGTTTAGCCGGGGTAAATGAATGTACTCTATTCCGAAAATTTCAAAATAAAAAAGATATTGTATTACATGGAGTATCTCAAGAAAAATGGAGAGTCAATGTCACACCAGAGCTTTTTCAAAATGTACAATGGGAGTTAGAGTCAGATTTACAAATGTTTATGGCTGCAAATATGGATAAAATAATGCCCGATTTTGTAAATCTGTCTATCGGTTTAAGAGCGCCACAGCTTTACGAAGAAACTGCTCCCATGATTATGAAAGTGCCGCAGGCGTCTATTACTTCTTTAACCGAGTATTTCGAGAAAATGGAAGAATTGGGGAAAATTGCACATTATGATTTTGAAAGTTTGGCAATGACTATTTTTTCTTCCACGTTTGGTTACATGTTTTTAAATGCGTCTTTTAATCAAACCCTAACTAAGACGAGCCAAGAAGAATTTATTAAAAACAGCGTAAAAATATTTTTGAACGGAATTTTATAAAGTAAAAATGGTACTGTGCATTCAGTGCCATTTTGCAATACATACATGCAAGTACATGCATACAAAGAGGTTATGATGATGATTACGGGTGCAGAATTAATTGTGAAAGCTCTCAAAACGGAGCAGGTAGGAACTCTGTATGCTTATCCGGGGGGGGGGGGGGACAGGCTATTGACTTGTTCAATGCCCTTTACGGTGAAAATGACATAGATGTTATTTTACAGCGGCATGAACAGGGATTAGTCCATGCTGCGGACGGATATGCCCGTTCCACTGGAAAAGTCGGAGTATGTCTGGTTACAAGCGGACCGGGGGCTACGAATTTAGTAACCGGAATAGCGACGGCGAATTACGATAGTGTCCCTATGGTATGTTTTACCGGGCAAGTACCTACCGGGCTGATTGGCAATGACGCATTTCAGGAAGTTGATCTTGTAGGTATCACAAGAAGTATCTGCAAATATGCCGTAACTGTCCGCAAACGTGATGAATTGGCGGCGGTGATAAAAAAGCTTTTATTATTGCCCGAACAGGGAAACCGGGTGTTGTTGTGGTAGATTTACCGAAAGACATTCAGAGAGAATATGGCAGTGATGACTACCCGGAAAAAGTTATAAGAGCAATCAACAATACTTTTGACAATGCAATTATCGCTACGGATGTAGGGCAAAATCAATTATGGGCTACACAATTTCTTGAATTAAGCGAAAAAAAGCATTGCCTTATTGGAAAAATGCTATGTAAACCGAATTGAAATTGTCCGTGAAGGTAGTGTTGCCATTGAAACATTAAGTATAACAGAGCGATGAAAAAAGTTCTACCCTCTAAGCACATCAGACGAATATGCGTTATACCCCATTTGATAGATATATAGAACGCGTGGTATAATAATCTATCTAGAAAGTAAGGAGGAAGGCTTATGGCACAACGTACAGTATTGAATTCAAGGAAGAGGCATGTAAGAGGGTGCAGGCAGGAGCACCTGTGGCCAGGTTGCAAGGGAACTCGGCGTCAATGTAAACACGCTCTGCTCATGGATGGCTCGAATGGTATGACTTCGATGTCCTGTATGTGGAAACAAGACCGGACTTAAAGTGCGATCTGTTGTTCGGATGGCTGACTTGATTCCTAAGAAGGATAATGAAATATAATGGACAAGCAAAAAATTAATTCCCGGCCAAAAGATCGGGAAACTGTATATTCAAAAAATACAGTTACTGACTACGGTATTACCGTATATGATTACACCATGTATAATGACTTAACATTTCTTATAAAATATCTTTAAGAACTTATTCGTTGTAATATTTTACGGACATTTGCCTGTTATACTGTCTGCAAAAAGCAAAGGAAGTGAGGATATGAAGCAGATTTTAATTGTCGAGGACGACAGTTTTTTGAATAAGATGTTAGCCTATAACCTGACCGCAGACGGCTACGGCGTGATTTCTGCCCTAAATGCCAGAACCGCAGACGAAGCCATCCGCCAGCGGGAATTTGACCTGGTGCTGCTGGACATCAACCTGCCGGACGGGAACGGCTTTGAGCTGTGCAAGCTGGTAAAGCCCCAGCACCCGGACACCATTGTCATTTTCCTGACTGCCAACGATCAGGAGAGCGACCAGATACGTGGCTATGAAGTGGGCGCGGTGGACTATATCACAAAGCCCTTTATGATCGGGACCTTGCAGCGGAAAATCAAAGCCATGTTCGCCATGCTGGAACACCACAAACCGGACAGGGATATTTACGACGACGGGCGGCTGTTTCTGGACTTCTCGGAGCAGTCGGCCTCCTTAAACGGCAGGCCTCTGACCCTATCCTCCATGGAATACAAAATGCTGAACCTGTTCCGTAAAAATCCCCGGCAAGTGCTGACCCGTGGGCAGCTTTTGGAAAAGCTGTGGGATATAGACGAGAAGTTTGTGGATGAACACACCCTGACAACCTCCATCAGCCGGATTCGCAGCAAGATTGAATCCGACGACAGCGCATCCTACATCAAGACCGTTTACGGCATGGGCTATCAATGGACGGGAGGCGAGGCAAAATGAAGTTTAAGAACCTCTCGGTAAAGCGGCTGTTTGGCCAGGTGGCACTGGGGCTTGTCCTTTCCATGTCCGGGATCACCATAGCCCTGTTTCTTGTAACAAAACAGACGGCGGTGCTGCTGACTGGCGGGGCACTGCTGCTGTGCGCCCTTGCGGGGATTTTTGTACTGACGCAGGCAATGGGAAAGCGGCTGTCACAGTTTACCGTTGACCTGTGCCAGGACTTAGACCACATGGTCGCCGGGATTGAAGCGCCAAAACGCCCTGAGGACGGCGAAACCCTGCTTGCCAGAATCGGCCACCGGCTGGCAAGGCTCTACCAGATCATGCAGGAGAACCGCCGCCGGGTGGACCAGGAACGGCAGGAGTTACAGGCCCTTGTATCGGATATTTCCCATCAGGTAAAAATGCCGGTGAGCAATCTGAAAATGGCAACGGACACCCTGCTGGAAAAGCCCATGACCGAGGCGGAGCGCACCGACTTTATCCGGGGAATCCGCAGCCAGACGGATAAGCTGGACTTTCTCTTTCAGGCCCTTGTGAAAACCTCCCGGCTGGAAACAGGCGTGATCCAGTTGGATAAGAAAACGGGCCGTCTCTTTGATACCGTGGCACAGGCCATGAGTGGAATCGTGTATGCAGCGGAGAAAAAGGAAATCGCCGTGACCGTGGACTGCCCGGAGGATTTGACCTTTTTCCATGACAGCAAGTGGACATCCGAAGCCCTTTTTAACCTGCTGGAC
Source organism: Lachnospiraceae bacterium (assembly GCA_011959105.1). Lineage (GTDB taxonomy): Bacteria > Bacillota > Clostridia > Lachnospirales > Lachnospiraceae > Acetatifactor. Next base: position 8,702 of record BLLU01000243.1, read on the forward strand.
AATGCGGTGAAGTACACCCCGGCAGGCGGGAAAATCACGGTGTCGGTGCTGCTGTGGGAAATGTATGTGGAGATCAAAGTGGCTGACACAGGCAAGGGCATTTCCGAAAGCAATCAGGCCGCCATCTTCCGGCGCTTCTATCGTGAAGAAGAAGTACACGAACAGCAGGGCGTGGGTATTGGTTTGTATCTGGCCCGCGAGATCGTAACGCGGCAGGGCGGCTATATTAAAGTGGTTTCGGAGCCGGGCAAGGGCTCGGAATTCTCCATTATGCTGCCTGCAAGATAGAACGCTGTGGACGGTAGAACGCAGTGGACGGCCACTTTCGGTTGCCCGCCGTAATTTTTTTGATATGTCCAAGCGTTGTAACATTCCCCCCTGATTTTCAATAAAAATTTTTGCCGCTGTAACATTTCGCGGACATTTGGGTTTTACAATACCCTTAACAAATATGGAGGTGATACAACTATGACATGGCCTTTTGAGAATGATACCAGCGCCATTGCAAGGAAGCTGGCAAAACGAAACTTAAAAGCAGATAAAAGTAGAAACATCCTCATTATCATTACGATTGCTTTAGCCGCCTGCTTAATAATGACAACTACCTTGTACTTTTTTGCTTCGCAGCAAAAATCATTAAATGATGCGGCTGGGAGTTATCAGGCAATTATCAACGAAGTCGATAATGATACCATTACAAAACTGGCAAATGACGATAGGGTTCAAATGGGTGTAAGTCATCTATTTGGTTTAGTATCTTATGGGGACTATAAATTGACCGTCCGTTCCATGGATGAAACACTAATGCAATTAGCAAAATATCCTGATTTAGAGGGAGAATTACCTGAATCTACAAATGAAATTGCTATCACAAAAGCATTTCTTGATAGAGCTGGATTATCCAAATCCATAGGCGATACGATATCATTAAATCTGGGAGATGGAGAAAAAGATTATACCTTATGTGGTATTTTGCCTGTCGAGAAATCAAATTATTCTGTATTCGTGTCGCAGTCCTATGTTGAAAAAACCATCAGCGAACCGACATACTCTGCTTATATCCGTTTGAATGAATCCGATGGTTGGTCTAAGGCTGCCATACAAGCTGAACTCTCAACTTTGTGCAGAGAGTTGGAAATAGAACCCAGAGCATTGCAGTTTTCGACATATTATTTTTCCCTCGTTGAGCAAAGAAGCAGTCAATATATCGCTGTAATAACATTTATCAGTCTTATTGTCGCTCTGGCCTGTACTCTTGTTATTTACAGTCTGTTTTATGTGTCCATAGCCAGAAAAACAAATGAATATGGAAAACTGCGGACAATAGGGGCAACCGGAAAACAGATGAAAAGGATAGTCTTTAAAGAGGGAGTTCACCTTTCCGGAATTGGTATTCCGATTGGAATATTAGTCGGTACAATAGCAGGATATATTCTTGTTCCGCAAGGCTGGAACATTCTAATGACATTTGTAATTGCTGCAGTTACAGCTTTATTTGTGTATCTATGCGTTATGATTGCTGTAATTAAACCAGCCAAAATTGCGGCTAAGGTTACGCCTATTGATGCAGTCCGTTATATGACTGGCAATAATGATGTAATGTTCAAACGTACAAAAGTGTTACATCGTTCTCTATCCGCGAAAAACTTAGCTTTTCTTAATTTCGCAAGGAACAGAAAGAAAACAGCTTTAACGATTCTGTCGTTAGGGGTATGTGGAATTTTGCTGATGGCAAGCTCTGCATATTTTAATTCTATTGATCCTTTAGAAATGGCGCGTAGAAGTTTTCCTTACGGAGAAATTCGTCTTGAATTAGGTGATTACGGGCCACAGGCACATAACAGCGAACAATACTCCGAACTCCAAAAATCGAACCTGCTTACGGAAGATTTTGGAGAATCCATTCTGGACATAGAAGGTGTGGAAGAAATAAAAACATACCAAGGCACTGTTTTGAATGTTCGTATCCCAACGGGAGATATTGAACCGATTGTTTCAGACGCTTATGCTCCAAGCTCTCAAAAATTGCTTGAGAAATATTTGATTGATGGTACGGTAGATTTGCAGGAACTTCTTAATAATAATGGCATTATTATTGAAAATGGCCCACAGTGGAAAGAAACTTTCGGATGGGATGCGGCGATTGGGGACGAACTTCTGATTGAAGTTGGCGGCCAAACATTGGAAGTAAAAGTAATGGGAATTGTGGATTCTAATATACCGTATGGTGGATATGATACGCTGTTTATTCCTTTAGAAATGCTGTCAAAGATCGTTCCAGTTGAAAACCTCAATTATCAATTTATTGTAGATACAGATGACAGTAAATGGGAAGCTGTAAAAGATGAAATTCAAAAGATAATTCCACCGACTTCCAGCCTTTATGTTAGTACCTTGAATGATTGGGTGGAAGCGTACAACGAAAAATTATTGAATTATCGTATGCCAGTCTACATTTTTGTTATGTTTATCGGAGTTTTTGGCATTATCAATCTGCTAAACACACTTATAACAAATATCCTGGCACGGAAACGGGAACTGGGCGTTTTGCAGGCGGTTGGTTTGAGCAGTAAACAGCTTTCTAAAATGTTATTGACAGAGGGCTTGTTCTATACATTAGGGGTGCTGCTTCTTTCCATATCATGCGGAACTCTTATAGGGTATCTTCTTTGTATAGTCTTTAGTGCGATGAGTATTTTTGGAAAGGTAAGTTATCATTTTCCGATATTTGAAATGTTCAGTTATTTTATACTGATGCTTGCCGTCCAAATGCTCTTCTCGTATTTGGCGATTCGACAGATAAAAAAACAATCTCTTGTAGACCAAATACGGGAATTGTCATAAGAACTTATGAAACGAGCAGCTAACCATCTTCCGCCGCCGCAGGGAAGGTAGGAGGCCCATCAGACAAAGCAAGACTTCATAGAGCGGGTATCGCTGTTGGAGAAATCCGGCAGTCGGTATCCGCTCTTTTTTTTGCATCCGCAGACTGGTATATAGGCGTGCATCCTGTCCCATCGTAGGGGCTGGGTACACGCCTTTTTTCTTTTTCCCATAAATTCACCACCGACTTTCCATATGGCCTATTGTTTTTGAAAGCCCCTCATGAGGAAGCATCATTATAACTGAGTATGCCACCTGCGATGGCCTCCACCAGTAACTCCTGATATTCTGGAGACAACAGCTTTCCACGTTCATCTGTGTTTGTTAAAAAACCAACCTCAATTAAAACGGAGGGAATTGCCGTTTCGCGCAAAACAGCATAGTTTTCTTCCTTCACTTTTCGCGTTGAAATCGAATGATTTTCCGCCGATGATGTAATGGATTCCGCCAAATTTTCACCTTCGGCTGATTGGTAGTAATAGCACTCAAATCCTTTGACAGAAGAATCTTCTTCATACGAATTACAATGGATGCTGATAAAATAATTCGCTCCGGCGTTGTTTGCAATCTCTGCACGGTCAAGCAAGCTGACATCGCGATCAGTGCTTCGCGTTAAAACAACGGCAGCACCCTCTGATTCCAATTTTTCCTGGAGCAGCAAAACGATGGACATAGTAATATCCTTTTCGGCTGCCCCCTTTATTACGCACCCAGGCTGATCTCCGCCGTGTCCGGCATCCAGGACGATTTTCACTTCTCCGGGAATGAACGGTGCTGCCGGGATGACGGAGCTTCCTGCAACAGTGGCATTACCTGTTGAATCTCCTATATTTCCATCAGGCAATTCGCTGTCAGGTATATGAGCCAGATGCTCTTTGATATAAAGCACCCCGCATACCATAAGGACAATCATCAGAGCCAGCAGAAAGAAAATCACAGCTCGCAAGGCATAGGCGATCATCAACCTTCTGCCGCGCTTTTTTCGCCTCGCTCTAATGGACGCTTGGCGCTCCCGTACTGTCACGGCTCAAAAATCACCTCCTTCCCGTCTGATTTTAGAATCATGGTAACTTTCTCGCCGTCATAATCAACAGACAGGGCTGGCTCATTTGAAATCTTCAGACTGCCGATGCCATCCCTGCCACATAGATAAACACAGTCGGAATCCATGCGATTGATGAAATACAGACCTTGATCGGTCAAACAAAAGTCAGCGGCAACCATATTCCGAAACGGCCTGGCCTTGTGGGTCTTAGTATCATACGCCGTCAGCAAAGAATTTTCGTTGATGTAAAAGATCGTCCGCCCATCAAACGCTATATTCCCCCTGGTGGGGATGTCCAGCATTTTCGTGAGCTGGATTGTTCTGCCTACTTCCGTAATCCCATCATTCGTAATGAAAAAGAGGCTGTCATCGTTCAAGAAAAAGCCATAGCAGTATTGCAGAAACATCCAGGTATCCCCCAAGGTATAATCAATTCCCAGCAGAGATCGCCCGCTGTCCGTTATTTTCTCAAAAACAACTTGTTCCTCAAAGGTTTCCGTATTGAGCTGGACGATAGACACTTGGGTAAACGTGCTGTTGTAACTGCCAACCCGGTCAACATACTGTTCTGTGCGGGAGGTCATATAGTAAATATAGGCGGCATCCACATAAACGGCATGGACGGATTCCCCATCCGAAAAGGCCCCGAACAGCGGAGAGAGGGCCAAAGCCGTCAAAGCGCCGGTTGCCCGGTTTTCCAGAGAGTATGTCCTCGTCTGGTCATCAAAGATTACGTTGTAAGTTTCCGATGCGCTTTGCGAGGATGAATTGTATATTCCGTTTGCGGACGTTCCGAAAGAGCAGCCGGACAGCGAAATCAGAAGCAGCAGGCTCAATGCGGCAGCTCTGCAGCCTTTAACGGGTTTTCTATCAGACTGCCAGCAGTTTGTGTTTTGCCGCAGCACCCACCATATCATGAGGGTGAAGAAAGCGGCGGACAGGCCAAACAGGGCCAGCAGTTCCTGGGGGGAACGCTCTGAAAAAGTCATGACGGCTTCTCCTGTCAGCGAATCCTCCACGGAGGAAGTTCCCTCCAAAAAGCCGGTTGCCAGCAGGAACGGCAGGGGCAGCGGCAAGCGGTAGCAGATCTGTCTGGACAGGCCGATATACGGAATCAAGGTGGATGCCACTCCGATCACCACTGTTAAGGCATATTTTTTCACCAAAACGGAGAGAAAGAGCAGCAGGGCGGCAAGGTACACCGAGCCAAAGCAGCGCAGGACGGTCAAAATCAGATACGCAGCCAGCAGGGAGATGTTTTTTGTACTGCCCCCGAAACTGGCGATACTCTGAACAGGGTACTCCCCATTGGGCAGGCCGTATTTTATTCCGAAGAAAGCAAAGCGAATCAGGGCTAACCCTCCGCAGAGAGCGAACACGGCGCAGAGGGTCATCACGACTTTGCATCCGGCACTCTTACGGCTCTGCGGCGCAGTCCGCAAAAGCGCGTCCATCTGACAGCTGTACTCCGAACAAAAAACCGTGGTCGCCAAAATCAGAACGGCAAAAAGCAGCGGGAAGTCCAGCGTTTGGGAGGAAAACAGCCCCGCCCAGCCGTTGGTGTTCAGAAAGTAACGATTGCCGGTGTTTTCGCAGATATATAAATATTGCTGATACGCAGCTTCAAAGCCATGCTCATGAGCCAATACAGTGTTGATCTCCGCAATCTGACGCTCATACTGTTCCGCCGTGATCTGATTGCTGTAATAGTTTTCCTGCAGCCGGGTGCGGGTGTTGCGGGTCTCCGTGATGGCCTGGGCCTCCTGTTCCAGCCAAGCGGCCTTTTCCTCTGTGTACGCCCCGTCCAGCCGTTCAAGATACCACTCGTATTCCTCGCGATATTCTTCCATTGCGCTGTTCTGCGGCCTGTCGGCTGCAGCCAGCCAAACCGTACTGACCAGGAGCGCAGCCAGGATATATAACAGGCCCCGCTGCATGACCATCAGTTTTTTCCATTCGTAAGAGAAAACACTCATTTTGCCCTCCCAACACAGCGGTGACAGTTTTCCGCTGACAGAAAATAGATTGCGGTAACAAGCACAAAGCCCGCTGTCAAAGAAATCCAAACTGCGGCCTGCCAAGTCAGGACGGGGAACCCGCCCAGATTCACAAACTCCGTTTTGCCCAGGAGAACACGGTTGGTCAGCAGAGAATAAGGGTTCAGCGCCTTCGTCCAGGAGAAATTGGAGTAGGCGCAAACGGCTCCGCTGACAATCAGCACCATACAGAGGGCAAAGTCAATGACAAAGGGAAGCAGGGCATTTTTCCAGAACATCGAAACCAACAGCCAGAGCATCCCAATCACCCATGTGCCAGCGCATTTAAGTGCCGCAGACAAGAGGGCATACTGGAAAATGCTGAGATTGACGGATGCCTCCGCGAAGTTCGGAATTGCGAATACCGGGAGGGTCAGCCCTTCAAAGGTCTGGAATGCGGCCGCAAAGCCAATCAGATCAAGCAGAGAAAACCACAGCGATGTCAGGAACAGAAACAGGGTGGCCGCAAGGATTTTTGCCAAGGTGGTTTTTCTGCCGCCGTTGGGACTTGCCATCAGCAGCATATCCATCTGCGTTTCCCTCTCGCTCACAAAGGTTCCGATGATTCCGTAAAGGCAGAGCATGAGGGTCAGAACGATGGAAAAATCATAGTTCAGATAATAATTGCACATTTCCTGGTAGGCAAAGGCAGGTATGGTGCGTCCTGCGTAAAGATGATAGATTGCGCCGCTCTCCCTCTGCCGGTAGACGGCTCCCTGTTCCTCATAGAGCGCGGCATTTTGCCGCGCTCTATTTGCCACTTGCTCCGACCGACCACTGTACTCATAGAAATACTGCATAGGCTGCACAAAATACTTATTCAGCAGATTCCTGTCGCTGTATAGGTTCCCGGTCATGGTGTTGGGGTCATCAGTGGCTGTGCTTGCGGTCATATCCGATGTGGCCTGCGCCAACGGCTGATAGACCGCAAGCAGTTGTTCGATCTTCTCTGGGGTAATCTCGCCCCGGTATTCCTCGTAGAGCTGCCAATAGACCGTGTGCCAGCTCTGCGCACCGCTCCCGTCTGCCAGATAGGAGTAGGACGTGTATTCACCATAGATTTTGAACAGGTTGGCAAGGCTGAATGCCACAAAGAGCGCCAGAATAGAACGCTTGCAGAACTGCTTGATAAATTCATACCGTATCAGACGTATCATGGCGTTCCCCTCTGCAATAGTACAAGAACACATCTTCCAGGTTAGGCTGAACAGGTTGTGCGTTCTTGATCGGGCATCCATCCTCGACAATGCGGAGCGTAAAATGTTCGCCCTCCTGCTTCATGTTGCTGACGCAGTACATATCAGTCAGCAATGCAGCGTCCTCGGCCCCGACAGTCACATTCCATACCTTGCCCTCGATGTTCCGCTCCAGCGCGGCGGGCGTTCCCTGCATGAGCAGCGTTCCTTGTTTCAGCAGCAGGATTTCCCGTGCGATGCACTCAACATCCGAAACGATGTGGGTTGCCAGCAGGATTGTCCGGCCCTGGGCAAATCGGGAGATCAGGTTCCGAAACCGTATCCGTTCGCTGGGGTCAAGACCGGCGGTAGGTTCGTCCAGAATCAGAATTTTAGGGTCGGACAGCATGGCCTGCACAATGCCAACGCGCTGGCGCATACCGCCGGAGAGTGCGCCGATTTTCTTGTCCTGCGCGTCCGTCAGGTTCACCGTGGCCAGCAGCTCCGAAACCCGGTCTTGCGCTTCATGGGTGGGAATGTCTTTCAGCGCACACATATAGAGCAGAAAATCTTTGACGGTAAAATCCCGGTAAAAGATAGGATACTGCGGCATATAGCCGATTTGGGACAGGAACGCTTTGCCCAGCGTTCTCACGTCCTGACCGTCCACCCGGATCGTGCCGCTGTCACCGCACAAAATACCTACAAAGGTATTGATAAGCGTGGTTTTTCCGGCCCCGTTTTCACCCAGCAGGCCGTACACGCCCTCGTTCAATGCGGCGGTAAAATTTTTCAGTGCATGCTTGCTTTTGTATTGCTTTGATATGCCTTCAAATGTGATCTCCATGTTATTCTCCAAATGTAAATGTGGATACTAACGTATCAACTTCGATAATGCTGCCTCCGAGAACAACCACGGCGGTCTTGGCCCCATCTAAAAGGTAAATCCTGGGGATACGGTTGAAATATGTGGTATCGGAGTTCTCAATTACTTCGGTGGCAATCAGTTCGCCAGAGGCCACGTCATAGACACGAACGGTCAGGCTGCCATCTAAAACGGCGGTCGCAACATAGTCTCCATGCTCCGAGCTGTATACGCCGTCTTTACCCTCACTGTTAGTAGAAAAGGAAAGCGTATTGGTGCTGCCTGTTGCCCGATCAATCCAAAACAGCGTTCCATCGGCCTGAGTAAAGGTTTGCGGGAAAAACAACCGGCTGGCGCTGCTCTGTATTTCTTCCATTTCATAGGCAGACGGTTTTGTGAGCTTCAGACCGCTGCCATCCACGGCGATGCTCCCGTAGATGGAAAAGCTGTCCTCACCATTGACAGCCGGAATCGAGTTGCCGCTGCCATAGAACACGATCTGGCTGTTATCCTGGGCAAACGCGGCGCCGTTCAACATGGAAATTCCAATGCTGGCTGTCCCGTCATTTTGGGCCACGTTCAGGAGAGTAGTCAGGCTCCCGCTTTCCAGGTCATATAGATACAGCCCGCCCATGGCGGAAAACGCCAGCTTCTTTCCGTCTGTGGAGGCCGCTACGCCTCCGGTTTCGCTGATAACAAAATCTCCCGCCAAAAGCTCATTCACCGCAATTTCCTTTTTCAGCGAGAGCGAACTGTCGTATATATACGCCATCATGCCGCCATCGCCCATGCCGGACAGGACGTAGCCTCCGTCAATGGCCTGTGCTTCAAAGTCGCGCAAGGGCGCTTCTGCGGTGGCCAGCACCGAGGCAGCACCCGTGTCATAGAGGTACAGCTTGTCCGCCAGCACAAAAAGCGTTCCGTCCCCTGCATAGGCGCAGCTCTGGAGCTTGCCGCCAAACAGGGCGGGGTCGAAGGTGCAGGAAGAAGGGGACTGTTCCTGCTGACTGCCTGCGTCTGGAACAGAAACCACGGGTGTATTGGAGGGGGGGCTTTGCGAAACCGCAGGAGCCAAGGAATCCGTATTGTCGCAGGCGGATAACGCCAGGGTAAAAAGCAGTGCCAATGTGATGCAGAATGTCTTTTTCATGTTCAGTTCTCCTTATACAATAAAATAGAATTGGTCTTAAAGAATGGAGCGGAGGCTCCGTCCTGGGGGACAGCCACACAGTAGAAGGTGTTAAACTGCCCCAGTTTGTCCGGGTCGATTACAGCCTCCAGCTCCATGACGCTGCCCTTGCTCAAGGCAACAGAGCAGCAGGTGCTTTCGCCGAGTTTCACCGGCTGATGATCCAGGAAAAAAGCGATGCTGTAACTTGTTCCGGCTGTGCCGCACATAGTAAATTGCAGGGTAACAGGAGCGGAGACGCACAGGTTGTCATAGGTGATGCCGCCGTCACAGGAGAAGGTATAGTAGATCCCGCTGTCCAGCGCGTCCATGCTCACATCGCCCCAGCCGTGTTTGGGAAGTTCGCTTTCCACATACTGCTCTGTAACTTTTTCCTCCCGCACATTACTCTGCACGAAGATTTCCCGGACAGGCGGAAGGTCTGAATGGGCGGCAGGCGCATCCGCATTGAACTGCAATTCAACACGGGAATCCAGTGTTTTATGATACCAGCCATAGCTGGATGTGGATTCCATATCCGGCTGGAAGTCCGGGTTTGTGATGCTCACCACGGTCAAGACCAGCGTATCGCCGGTACTGCCGGTCACAGGCTCAAAGAGGAAAGAAAAGCTCTGGTCCTCCCCTGCGGGAAAGCTGTGGCAATACTCATATTCTGCTGTGGTATCGTTCACCTTGTAGGGCTGGGGCTGGCCGTCCAGGAACAGAAGAAATCCAACGGTATCCATCTTGCCGGTGAGGGAAAACTGGTACTCCAGCCGAAACTCGCCGCCGTCATAGGGGAATGGCAGACGCTCCCCGCTCTCGGAAAAGTCAGGTGAAGCAGCCGCATGAGTGAGCATCCCCAAGAATCCGGCATCCTCCTCCGCCGCATCAAACGGGTTTGCGGCAACGGCCTGTGACGGCGGGGGCGTACTGTCTGGAATGGCGTAGTTCCCGCAGGCGGCGAGGGATAAAAGAGCGCCGCACAAAAGGGGAAACGCAATCAATCGTTTTCGCATAAATGACCTCCTTTGCTTTGATGGACTAAGCATAATGGGCAAAGGTCAAGATTCGGTCAAGAAAAGCGAAATGCCGCCCAGATTTTTGGAGCGGCATCAGGGAGGGACAATTTATTGCTTGATCGTAATAGAGGCTTTCACGCAGGCTCCATGCGGCAACCTGTTTGACAGCTCTATGGTTCCCCCATGCTTTTGGCACAGCACCCGGCTCACCGCAAGCCCCAGGCCCAAGTGCTTGCCGGAGGTATCTTCGGAGTAGAACAAGGCGGCTTTCTTTTGCAGCAGCTTTTCCGAAAAACCCGGCCCATCGTCTGTCACGGTGGCCGACAGCGTTCCGTGTTCCAGATAAAAGGCAAGCTCAATTTGATGTTCCGCAAAACGCAGGGCATTGGAAATCAGGTTTTCCAGAATGCGGTATAACAGCTCCCCGTCAAGGACGGACCTGCCCGCTGGCACATGGAAATCACAAGCAAAGCGTACTTCGGTGTTCTGAAACAGAATGGATAATGAGTCCGCCATGTGCTGTAAAAACTCAGGAAGTTCCACTTCTCTGCGGCGGACTTCTGTTTCTTCGATCGCGCCCAGGTCGCGCATGGTATCTGTGTAGCGGCCCATACGCTCCGCAGTAATGCCGAGATTGGTGAGCGCCTTTTCTAATTTTTCGTCCGTCAAGGTTCCGCCCTGGCGGTTCTCCTGCAAATATTCCACATAGCCTGTCATAATGGCGATGGGATTACGCAGATCATGGGCCACGGATGCCTGCAATGCGCGGCGTTCTTCCAGCATGCTCCAGAGCTGACGGTTATTCTCATATAGGGTCTGCCGCATTTTTTCAAACGCAGTACAGAGCTGACCCAATTCATCCCGCCCGTCAAAGTTGATCTGGAAATTCAAATCCTGGTCTTGAATATGCGTGGTGGCATCCATCAGGACAGTGATTGGCGGCTCCAGTATCTTGTGATAAAACCACCACGCGCACAGAGTAATTCCAATCACAGCAAATACAAGCGGCAGCAGTACCATACAAATCTGTGAAGCACGGTAGGCCGTTTTTGCTTTGGAGGAAAGCATAGAGTAGCTGGATTCAATGCGTTCTATCCTGTAACTCGTCTGCTCCTGCGCCTCATTGTGTTCTTGACCGTCCGCTACCAGTTGTCCAAATGGCTCTGGCGGGCCATTAAGGACATACCTCAGCTTTGCCTCTGTAACCGTGCCATCTGGGGCGGTTGTCTGCTGTGTCAGCCAGACCTCGTTGGAATCGGGAAGAATATGCTTTTGGAGACGGTAACAGCCGAAAATTGCAAGCCCGCTGCACAGGAACACGATCAACATAGTAATCGCCACAGCCGCCATAAAAGAGCGTTTCAGTGATTGTCTTTTTATTTTTTCCATCGGTAGCCAATCCCCCAAACTGTTTCGATGTACTCACTCCCGCTGGCCTGCATGAGCTTTGCGCGGATCTTGCGGATATGCTCCTTAATCACGTTGCTGTCGCCCTCCGCGTCATATCCCCATACCGTCTCATAAATACGCTCCTTGTCAAAAACCTGATTTGGATTAGATGAGAGAAACTCAATGATGTCAAATTCCCTCTTTGAAAAGGAAAGCTCCTGTTCATTCCAAAATACTTTTCTGTCAGAGAGGTTGATAATCAGCCCTTGAGAGGTCACAACTTCTGGTGGGCGCATGTTCCGCTCGTCCCGGCGCAGATGCGCTTCAATACGGGCGATCAATTCCTGCAAGCTGAATGGCTTCGTAATGTAGTCGTCCCCTCCAGCCCGTAAGCCGTTGACCTTATCCTGCTCTGTGATTCGCGCCGTCAGGAACAAGATGGGGCAGACGATGTGATTCCGAATGACCTTGCACAGCTCCAGCCCATCCATCCCCGGCATGTTGATGTCCAGAAGAATAAGATTTGGCTTTGCATTCAATTTTGCCATGGCTTCATTGCTGCTGTTGGCAACGGAAACCGTATAGCCGTGATCCTGCAAATGGGTTGAAAGCAATTCGGTCAGGATCGGCTCATCATCAACGATTAAAATTCGATATGCCATGTAGACCCCTCCTATCTTTTTCATCATACGGGGAAAAAGTCAAAATTCCGTCAAGTTTTATTGGGTTTACCTTTTTCAAGACATATTATATATCCTTTCCTCATGTGACACAAGGATACAGATACCTTCTGTTCGCTTTGGACATTTCTTGGATTATCACCAGTCGCCATCATCAGCAAGGCGGAATTTGACAGGGTGCAGGAGATCATCCGGCAGAGACCGAGGCGGGAAAAAGGGACGCCGCAGGCGTATCCGCTGAAAGGGCTTCTCAAATGCGGAAACTGCCATCGGACGCTGAGCCGCGTTCACAGCAGCGCCGGATATTACTACCGATGCACCAAGAGCAGGGCGGACATAGACAGTAAACTCGCCGCCGCCAAAGCCGAGCAGGACACGCAGGAGGACGATGTGTTCACCTCCTTTGCCGGGGCAACGGAACTGACGGTGGAACTGGCGGGGACGTTCATCAAGGAGGTGCTGGTGTCCTCTCCCACATCGAGATCGTCTGGAAGTTCCGGGATGTGCCCAGGAGAAGACTGGTAAAACTTGACACCGTAAAGATAATAGAGATATAATATTTACAGTGTCAAGTTGAATGAATTTTGATAACCGAAACGGAGTATCCTATGAAACAAAATACTTACCATCATAAGAACCTAAAAAATGAATTAATTGAAAAAGGAATCGAAATAGTAAATGAATGCGGACTGGAGCAGTTGTCTCTTCGAAAAGTTGCTATGGCTTGTAATGTGAGTCATGCAGCGCCTTACAGCCACTTTGCAAATAAAGAGGAATTGTTTTTGGCAATGCAGTTACATATAACAGAACAGTTTACTGGTATATTGGAAGAAACAATTTTAAAATACGAAGGCCAATCTGATTTTATGGTGAAATTTGGAAAAGCATATATTTCTTTTTTTATGAACAAACCACAGTATTTTCATTTTCTATTTGGACAGGGGAGCCCGGAAGTTGATTTCAGTCCAGAGGCAGGAGAGGGCTATAAACCTTTTCAAATCTATAAAGAGCAAGTTTTGAAAAGATTGGAACATACGGAACTTACTCCTGAAAAAAAGCAGGACTGCGTGATTTCCCTATTTGCCTATGTTCATGGCTTGGCGGCATTGGTTACTATGCCTAATGCGAAGTATGACCTGGGCTGGGAAAACAAACTGGAAGATTTGATAACAACGCTTTGTGTGAATGGATAGGAGGGTATGGGGTATATGAATAAAAGACGAAAAGAAATCATAGCAGGGAATAAGGTGTCGGAAATTTATGAGTGGAATCTTGGAGGATATAATCAGAAAGTATTGATAGAAGGGAAGGATGAGAATCTGCCCATTGTAATTACGTTACATGGTTCGGGGGCACCGATACCATTTTCGGTCGGATGCCGTGGTCTATTTCCTGAATTTACGAATCAATTTATTATGGTTTACTGGGATCAACTTGGTTGTGGAATCAACAACTATCTGATTGATGACAGTTTCAGCATTGCTTCTTTTGTGGAGATGATAGTGGATTTGATACATAATGTAAAGAAGTTATTTCCGAGTAATAAAATATTAATTCTTGCTATGTCATGGGGTTCCATTTTGAGCACGAAAGTTCTGGAAAAAGACAGTAAAATTATAAATGGGGTGCTTGTTTATGGACAAATTGTAAAAGAGGTCTTTTTTAATGAAGAGGTGATAGCTGCTTTGGAAAAGACAAAGATATCTAAGTCAAAATTAGAGGCTATCAAAAGAATAAAAAGGGAAAATGCTTCTTCGAAAGATTTACAGTTAGTCACGAGAAGCATTGGCCAATATACGGACGGAAAGCAGAATAAAAAAGGAAAGCCCGCACCAATGGGGCCAATCATAAAAGGACTTTTAACAAGTCCGGACTATCATTTCAATGATTTCAAAGCCATAATGATAAACGGATATCAAAAAAATTTTTCTTTATGGAGGGAAATATTGCAAATAGATTTATCGAGTATATTAGAAAATGTGCAGATACCCTATGTAATTTTACAAGGAGATACGGATCTTGTGGCTTCTGCATCTACAGTAAAAACATTGGTGAGAAACAGTGGTAATCCCAATCTGCAATGTGAAATTGTAGAGGATTCTGGACATATGCCGGGAAAAGAAGGAATGGAACTGGTGTTGGAGAAGCTGGGGAGGCTTAGCCGAAATATTTCAATGGATTGAGTAGAAATAAATTAGAGGAATGAGAGCATGAAAACCATAAATAAAACAGAACTTTTATTATTGATATTTACACCCACATTTGTATTAAGCGTGTTGTATTTTGTGCTGGGGTATTTCACAAAAATACCAAACTTATTATTGTTTTGTATAATTGGAACTTTCACTATGGTTCCCATTGAATTAGGGGTAATATTATATGCAAGTAAAAGAGAAACAGGAAAATATTCTTTTACAAGTGCATTTACTGGACATGAAAAGATGCCTCTGTGGAAAATTTTTGTAATTGCTTTTATGTTCTTCGGGGCAGCGGGGATACTTTCTATAACGGTTGCACCCTTAGAAAACTATCTTTTTTCAGGACTAAGAAATAGTCTTTTAAATCATTTGCCGATGGGTTTTGACTGGACGAATTATGAATATTTAAAAACATTTTCGAAACCAGTGTTGATTGCGGCATGTATATATTATTTTATATTTAATGTTTTTGCAGGACCTATTACAGAAGAATTATTCTTTAGAGGATATCTTTCTTCGCACTATAATAAGCAGACTGCATTTACACCGATTTTAATTGCAATTTTATTTTCGCTATATCATTTTTGGTTACCATTTAATAATGTTTTTCGTATATTGGTATTTGCCCCTGTGGCTTATGTGGCATATAAGAAAAAGAATATATACATAAGCATGTTGTTTCACTGTATGTGTAATTTGATTTCGGTAGTAGGATTTATTTTGGAAGTATTATAATGAGTTTATGTGGAAGGGCAGATATGCGGAGTGTATTTCTGGGGCGAAATGAGTAAGAACGCAGGAACAGACGCCCGTACTTCTCCAGCAGATAAACAGTTCAGATAAAGGCAGCGGCATACACTCCTGTTGGTAGTCAGGCTGCAGCAAAAAAGCAAAAGTCACAGTATCTGAGTTGTATTGAACCACGATCCAAAATAAAAAGAAAGGGATATGGTGTTTTTGTGAAAACTTTGATATTAAATGGTTCTCCCAGAATAAATGGCGATACTCGCAGTCTTATTAATAAAATCACTGAAAGAATTGCAGGAGAATACAGAATTGTAGACGCCTACAGGTGCAATATTTCACCTTGCCTTGATTGCCGATTTTGCTGGAATAATAACGGATGTGCAATAAATGATGAAATGCAGGAAATATATAAATACATTGAAGAGTGTGATAATATTTTGATAGCCTCACCGCTCTATTTTTCAGAATTGACCGGAAAATTATTAGATGTTGGAAGTAGACTGCAAACATATTTTTGCGCTAGATTTTTTAGAAAGGAAGAACCGATTACAAAATCAAAAAAGGGTGCAGTTATATTAGTGGGTGGGGGGGATGGTCAGATAGATACGGCTTACAGTACAGCATGCACGCTTTTGCATCATATGAACTGCTATAACATTCATGATGTAGTGTATAGCCATAACACCAATGAAATACCTGCAATTAATGACAAAAATGTACTTTTGGGATTGAATAATCTTTTGGATTTTTTTGGGAAATAACGAGGGCCGATTGCCATGTCCATATTCTATACTGGTAAATGGATTCAGGAAGTGATATAATCAAAAATGAGATCTAAGGGGAGGATTATACAGAATGGATTATTTTGAAATTAACACGGAACGTTTAGTATTAAAGCCATTGGGAAAGGAATATCTAAAGACCACAATTCAATATGCTATGGATTATGAAAATGCAAGATATATGTGCCATCTGCCGAATGATACCGTTGAGGAGACAGAAGCATTTTTAGCGAATGCTGAAGAGGAATGGAAAAAGGAACAGCCGCAATTTTTAGAATTTGCAATTACATATAATGATATACATATCGGTGCAGTCAGTGTGTATTTTGAAAATGACAGCGGGGAACTTGGCTGGATTATCAATAAGAATTATTGGGGAAATGGATTTGCGTATGAAGCGGCCAGGGCCGTCATTGATTATTCGAAAACTCAAATGAAAGTAAGCCATTTTATAGCACATTGTGATACTGAAAATATTGCTTCGTATAAACTTATGGAAAAACTGGGTATGAACAGAACCGGTGAGTGGGGCGGACGAAGAAATAAATCCGCATCAGAAGACAGCTCAGAATATCAATATGAAATCCGTGATTTTTCTTCAAACCATAATGGGATGTTCCCTGGAGGAAACAGAGAAGAATATATGTTGGAGCAAAGAGGGATCATTGCCCAGGGCGTTGAGAATGGAAGATAGAGGAGGATGTATATGATTGCAATATGCCCAAATTGTAGAAGTCATGAGTGGAATAAACTTGTAAAGGGAAGCCATATTTTTTGCCCGGAATGCGGAACTGAATGGCAATTTAAAAAGGAAGTTCTGTATGTAATTACCGGATGCAGCGGCGTGGGGAAGACTACCACAGCCCAGGAATTACAGAAACTTACAACAGATTATGTGGTGCTGGATGCAGATTTGTTTTACAATATTATGCCTCATGAAAGCGAGGAAGATTACTTTGACCAGATAGAGCAGATATACAGTCTGTCAAATGATATTTCCCAGTGCGGAAAACCGGTGGTTTGGACAATGGCCGGTAATATAGATAAATTACTTCAGGTCTACCATGCTCAATTCTTCAGCGAAATCCGGGTTCTGGCACTGACCTGCGGTGAAAGTGCTCTGCGGAAAAGAATGACCGAAGGGCGTGGAATTATGGATGAAGGCTGGATCCAGGGTTCTGTTGCATATAATGAATATTTCAGGACCCATGAGAAAATAGGCGAAGTTTCTTTTTCCACATTGGATATAGATAATAAATCTCCCATGGAAGCCGCCCAAAGCGTTCTGCAATGGCTGGACGCAAAAAAGTGAGCGAAAAAATGCACAACCTCTGGTTGAGTCCTCTTGTTTTTTCATAAACAGATTTCGAATTGTATTCTGTAATCCTTTGACTTATAGTATTTATGAAAGATCACTTTATAGAGGAGGTTGTAAGATGCTTAATCATGTGGAGTTTGGAAAGAGGTTGAAATATTTTCGTAAGTCAAAAGATTTTACACAGAAGGAAATTGCCTTCAGAATCGGAGTCTCTGAACAGGCGATCTCCAAATGGGAAAACGGTGAATGCCTTCCGGATGTATATAATCTGAAACTGTTGGGAAAAGTTTTACACACTTCTGTGGATACCCTATTGGATACGGAAGGCGATAACCCGGAGAGAATCGTGGAGATCATTCAGATCGGCGGAGCCGTATTTGAAATTATAGAAAAGCCGGAAACCATTCTTGCCGGAAAAATTTTATACGCAAAAGAATACCAGGATATTGATGCATTTTATCAGGCGATTGATACATTGGATGAGGAAGAAAAGCAAACAACTTTCCGCTTGCTTCAGGAAAGTGTATTGCCGCTTACAGATATTCAGTTAAGTGTCAATTTCTGGCGGGATGAGGACAGCCGGGCCTTTGGATCTGTCAGGGAAGTAACCACGGAAGACCAACCGGAGGGCGTAGATGTATATAAGATGCCTGCGTCTTTGTATATAAGAGCATATACGGATAAGGGAACAGCACAACTTATTGCAAAGGAAAAATGTGAAATATGGGAACTATTTGCGTATATCAGAGACTTTTTTATGCCGGCCCATGGTTTCATAATGGCCGATAACGGAGCCCAGGAACTGGAAGTATTTGATTCCTTTGAACATGGGACGGGATATGCGTATATGCCTGTCAGCCGGTTGACTTAAAAGAGCGGTTCCGGAATGGCAAGAACGATTATATTTATTCTTTCCACTGGTCCGGAGGCTGTCCAGGGTGTAATATGATTGATATAACCTGTTACAACCTGTGATTGCAGAGGACAGCCGGAACTGTAGGGAGAAAGAGGTGATAAAATGAAAGAATGCATACTTGGATTTAGTCATACAGTGAAAGATGGTGCCCATGCGGAATAGCGGTTATATAGATTTTCGCATGGGCTGATAAAGCTATATGATCTGCTGTTTCCGCACTTGTTTATTTGACTGAATAAATAAGGAGTGGGAGAGATGAAATACAAGAATGCAGCAGAAATATTACCTTCCGAATTATTGCGGGAAATTCAGGGCTATATTGAAGGGGAACTTCTCTATATCCCCAGGTCTGAGGCAAAGCAGGGGTGGGGCGCAGTCAGCGGCTCGCAAAAGTTTTATCTGGAGCGAAACCGCCGGATCAGAGAACTATATGGCAGCGGTATGACCCTGGAGGAATTGGCCGGAGAATTTGGCTTATCCGGCAGTACCATTAAAAAAATAATCTATCAGAAAAAGCAGTAAAGAAAAACGCCCGGAATGAGGAATCGTGATTCCGGGCGTTTTTTTCGTTTGTATGGAATATCGTATTCCAAAACAGGTATAGCTGTTTTGCGGACTCGAAATATACGGATTTATGAGATATAGTTTACTTGAAGGTATATCTTTAATGATAGAATATGGAGAAAACCCATGACTGTAGACGATATCAAAAAGTATAGAAAAAGGGACAATTATTCATACAGTTTCGGTTCCTTTCCCACATTTGAGTTGCTGCGAACCAGGCCGGAGACGGTGGAAATGATCCTGGCGCATTCGGATGCCAAAGAGGAAATACTGGATAAACTGAACCGGGAATGTGACAGGGCAGGAGTGAAAATGGTATGTAGTGACCGGCATATTGAGAGGGCCCGCGATAAGGAGAACTGTTTTGTTCTGGGGGTTTTCCGAAAATATCACTGTGTGTTGAAACATGGTGTCAATCATGTGGTGCTGGTGAATCCGGGCGATCCGGGAAATCTGGGCACAATTATCAGGACCTGTGTGGGCTTTGGGATTACGAATCTGGCGGTTATCGAACCGGCAGTTGATATTTTTCATCCCAAGGTTGTCAGAGCCTCCATGGGAGCCATCTTTCAGACGGAATTAGAATGCTTTCCCTGTTTTGAACAGTATTATCGGAAATATGGAGAGGAGAGGGAGAATTATCCCTTTATGCTCAAGGGAATATACCCGCTGGGCAGCTTCAGCCATCCCAAGGGCAGGGCGTTCTCATTGATATTCGGAAATGAGGCAAAAGGGCTGGACGACGGTTATCTGAACCTGGGAAAAAGCGTGGTGATTCCCCATGCTCACACCATTGACTCCCTGAACCTGTCATTGGCTACGGGGATCGGCATATATGAGTTCTGCAAATGCAGTTAAATTTTCTCCCTGCCTCCGGGCGATAAACCCGGAGGCAGGGAGCGTTTTTCCGGCGTCTTTGCAGGACGGCGGAAACCATGGGCAATAAGAGACTAAAAATGTTTAGCGGAAAAACTTCCTGGTTGCGAATACGGCTCCTGTGCCGGCCATAACGGCGGCTGCGGCTGCGAAGGGAACCATCGGCGTATCACCTGTCTTGGGAGCCTTGACGGGCGTCTTGCCAAGGGATACAAAGACAACGGGAGACAGGGAATTAAAGGTTGCAGTCACGATGCCGTTCTCCACTTTGTCCGGAATGATCTGCTCCCACTGACCGTCCTTCTTTAAGTGCAAAATAATGATATTTTGGCCTTCCATCACATTGGATAGATTGAAGGGAATGGTGACTTTGCTAAAAGCGGCAGAGAGTTTTACATCAACCATCTGCAGGATAGTCCCTTTGTTGGCGGCAGCCCATGCCACTGCGGCCGTTGCGGCTTCGGAAGAAGCGGGAAGCCCTTCTACGGACAGGGAAGCGTTGCTTACCTCAACGCCGTCTATCATAATGTTGCTCCATACTTTTACGCCGTCCACAGTGGAGCGGCCATTGGTGTCTGCAGTGGACGTACTGCCGCCAGTGGCGGTGGAAGTGGTCTGGCTGCCATTGCCGGTGGCGTTGTCCGTTGTGTTGCCGGTGGTCTGGCTGGGAGCCGCAAAGGCCATCATGCTCATGCTGCATGCCATGATGCCTGCGCACAATAATGCTAAAAATCTTTTCATGTCTGAAATCCTCCTTATTTTTCATTGTCCCATGGTTGTATATATTAACAAATCGTTAATATCGGAAACAGGTATATCGTCCACCAGCACGGCCTGTACCAGATAACGGTTTTCGGCGCAGCCGCTTACACAGGTGGACAGAGTGACCAGGCGGTCCTGTGCAGTGACTTCCACCTGGTCATCCAGCACGGCGGACATGCTGCGTATGCCGCGTATCTCCTTTAAATATCCGCTGCGGCCCTCCTCGGTGGCATAGTCAAAAGAGTACAGCAAATGCCGGTCGTCATAGCGATAGGAGGCAAAGATCCGATACCGCAGTACCCGGTCCGGGGTATAGATATACACATAAGGGTGTTCCGGCAGAAATGTCTCATCCTCATAATTGTGCAGGTCATGGAACATGGATCCGTTTTTCATGTTGTGGCCATATATCACAGTATTGAAATCGGAAAAATCCGCAGCGTTTTCCTTTTCGGTGTAAATGCAGCCCGGATACCCCCTGGAACCGTCCAGATTATGGTTCAGGTAGTGGGTGTTGTCCGATGGATGCTGCAGCATGGGATAGTCAATCCGGGTGCCCGGAATGGAGATCCAGGCGTAAATGTGGGCGTTGGTTTCCTCCTGGAGCGCAGTGAAATCCACAGTGCGCAGAAGAGCCTCGTCATCAGGGATATCCGGCCCGGGACTGGGCGATGCCATATGGGCGGAGGATATCTGCGGATCAGAGGCGGGTCCGAACGCCTGGGGGGCGGGGGAGGGTTCAGCCTCCGGACCGAGGGGGGATGTGGGAAGCCCGGCTGCCGCGGATTGCAGGGACTCGTATACCGCTTCCTCCCGGCGATTGTCCGCATAGTATTTTATAATAAAAGCGATTGCCGCTGCCATGACCAGCAGGCATACACCGGCCAGCAGCAGATAGACAAAAGAGTTTCTTTTCTTCATGATTATATTCCCTCTTTTTCGGTATAGAACACATCTATAATAATCTGTTTTAACGCGTCCTGGTCCACATGGAACTGGTCAAATTCCCCGGAGGTGTCTGTGACGCCGGGCAGCAGGATCAGATCGTCTTCCGAAAACGTGTATTCTGCGGCTTCCCCTGCAAGATACACGGCCTCATCGGCGGTAATGTCTGTGACCATGGAAGGGGCGATTGCATTGAAAAGTTTTAAAGGAAGTGTGATATCCCTGGCGAATTCCTGCTTTGCCTTTTCCACATAGGCCAGCAGATATTGCTTCTGGCGTCCCAGGCTCATTCTGGCGCTTTCAGCCACATTTACATCCCGGTAGCGGACAAAAAAATAGGCCAGGTTTCCGTCCAGGTGTACGGTCTCTCCTGGGGCATAGGGAAAATATGCAGGGGTGAAATCCTGTGGGATCGTCACATCCACACCCCCTATGAGGTCGTTGAGTATGTAGATTGCAGGCAGATTGATGGCGAAGTAACCGTGGATGGGCAGTTCATACATTAAACGGGAGACTGCTTTGACCTGATTTGCGGCGCTTTCCTCCCTGCCGTCTCCATAGCCATGAGCCAGGTTGATCTGGGCCTGTACGGTACCCAGAAAACGATTCTCCTGATCATACATGTCCACATCCGTCATGGTGTTCCGATCTATGGCGATAACGGACATCTGCCGGGTATCGGGATTCAGCACCAACAGAAAAATGGCGTCTGCCTGGCCGGAATCCCAGCCCTGCTGATGCTGGCTGAGTTCTTCATCCACATCAATCCCCATGCACAGGAAGGTGAGGATATTTTCGTTGTAGTCGTAGACCTTTCCGCGATAGCGGATCCAGTCCTCTTCCCATGCTTCCTCCGCCGGGGGCGGCTCTGCCTCATCGGAGAACTGCGGCATCCGGGAGGATGCATTTTTAAGAAGACTTGCTTTTCCCATCCGTGCCATGATGGGCGGGGCTGCCATAAAAACCGATGCCAGAACGGCCAGAATTCCGGCCGTCCAAATAAAACGTTTCTTCTGTCTCATCTGATACCTGCTCCCTGTCACTGTATTGGCTATGGAGGCATGAAACTTGTCCAATAGGGGAAGCGTGAATCGGAATAAAAAGAGCACAATTCCCCATAGATAATATATGCGGGCCATGCTATAATTAGTACCGCATTGTCAGTATTTGTGAAAGTGAGACATAGATGCTGGAGAGGAGTAATTATGTCAAATGAGAAAATTACATGGCCGTCCTTCCTGAAACTGATGATGGCCATTGCGTTTCCGGTGGCGCTGCAGAACCTTCTGTCCACCACCGCCGGTATGGTGGACACAATTATGATTGGCAGCATGGGAGAGTTGGCGGTGGCAGCGGTGGGCATCTGCTCTCAGATCAGTTCCCTTTTTTTCTCCTGCTATTGGGGATTTGCCGGGGGAGCCATGCTGTTTTTCGCCCAGTACTGGGGAGCCAGAAACGAGAAGGGCATCAATCAGACTTTCGGGGTGACTTTCATCTTCATGACCATTGTAGGCTCGCTGTTTGCAGTGACGGCAGTCACCAATCCGGCTTTTATGTTGGGAATTTACACGGACAAGGAGCATATCATACAGATGGGAGCGCCCTATATCCGCATCGTGGGATTTGCCTATCCCCTGCAGGTTTTCGCCGTGCTGGTCAGCTTTTTCATGCGGGCCACGGAGCGGGTGAAAGCGCCGCTATTCTGCTCCATCGCTTCGCTGCTGGTGAATTTTGCGCTGAACTGGGTTCTGATCTATGGCCGCTTCGGCGCGCCCAAGATGGGGGTGGCAGGCGCGGCTGTGGGCACGCTGGCTTCAGGGATCGTGAACCTGGTTCTGCTGGTGATTTTCCTGCTGGTGTCCAAGTGTGAGATTCGGTTACGAATGAAGCAAATGTTTGGATTTCAGAGGGAATTTATCGGGGCCTATCTGTCCAAATGTCTGCCCATACTGGCCAATGAGATGCTCTACGGCGTGGGCCAGATGATCATCAACATCGTGATCGGGCATCAGGACGAGTCGGCCATCGCGGCCATGGCGGCATTCCGGGTATGCGAGGGCTTTGTGTACGCCTTTTTCGGCGGGCTTTCCAATGCGGCCAGCGTGATCATCGGCAAGGAAGTGGGTTCCGGGCATCTGCCCAGGGCCTACAACTATTGCCGCAAATCCTCCCTGTTCTGTCCCATGGTTACGTTTGGGGTGGTGGGAGTGATGACGCTGCTGAACCGGCCCATTCTGGGGCTTTTCGGGCTGGGAACCACAGCCCTGGAGTATGGGAAATTTATGCTGCTGATTTATCTGGCTTTCGGTACCATACGAACCTGCAACTATATCATGAACGAATCTTACCGGGCCGGAGGAGAGGCGGTATTCGGTACGGTGCTGGAGGTAAGCTGCCTGTTCCTCATCAGTGTGCCTGCCACCTGGATTGCGGGTATGGTGCTGCGCCTGCCGTTTCTGGCAGTGTTCGCCTTTGTGTATACGGATGAGATCATCCGGCTTCTGGTGGAGACCCGGTATACCGCTTCCGGAAAATGGATTAAGCCGGTGACGGAGCAGGGGATTGGGGCGCTGCCGCAGTTCCGGGAATGGCTGCGGGAGCAGAAAAGCATATCGCGCCGCGGCCCCGGAGCATCGGCCCGATAAGCGGATGGCTTACAGGGGACAGTTCAGACTATAGGTGCAAATAAAAAACCGGACAGCTTATGGAAATAAGCTGCCCGGTTTTTTGAATTAAAAGTCTGACAAAAGTCTAACTTACTTTACGGTTACGGAAGTGATATGGGGATTCACGCCGTTGTACCAGTAGAGGAAGCCCTCCATATCCACGGTCTGGCCGATCTCCAGAGCCTTTACAGCCTGGTACACATCGGTGTCGGGGCCGCACAGATAGGATTCCACGGTGAAGGTGTATGTATTGCCGTTCAGGGAAACGTTGAAGTAAAGGTCGCTGCCCTCTTCGCCGGAGCCGTCCCAGTTATACATAAAGGCGCTGCCGTTGCCTGCGTCCTCCACGGTCATGCCCTTGAAGCTGACAAACTGGTTCTGACGCTTGATCAGGTCATCGGTGCCCAGCAGGGAAGTTACATCTGCGGCTTCGGCCACATAATTGCCATCCATGATCTCAAAAGTGGCGTCGATGATTTCCACCTCTCCGGACCACTCGGCTTTGTAGCCTGTCACTTTGATCTTGGTGCCGGTGGTCAGCTTGGCGTAATCTTCCTCGGAACATGCCATGTTGTACAGGAAGTAAGCGCCGTCCTTATCCTGAGCGTACACGGTGGCTTGATTCTCCCACCAGGACTGCTTTGCCTGCACATAGGCCTCGATCACCACCTGGGTGTCCAGAGCGGCGGCTTCGTACTCGGCATAGGTCATGACGCCCTCGGACTTCTCGTCCGTGCCGCCGTTTCCGTTATTGCCGCATCCGGCCAGGGCCAATATCAGTGTCAGCGCCAGGGTTGCAATAAAACATTTTTTCATAAGTCTCTCCTCTTTTCTTATAACGCATAAGATTTTTGGTAACCAATGCTATTATACCTCAAAATGTCGATAAATCAATGGGTATTCTGCCTTTTTTTACGGTTTTTCATTGCTTCCCGTACTACATATACACCAATCAGTGCCCAGGTAACTCCCAGTCCGCCCAGCAGGGCGGCGGCCATGGGAGGCAGGGGGCCCAGCTCCTTCCTGTCCGTGGAGGTCTGCATGGTACTCTGCAGGCGGTACAGAGAGGTCACATCCCCGTAGAGTTTGTCCATATAGGCATCGTCCACCGTCTCCCGGCGGTTCACCGACTTGGTCACGTTCTCGATCATCTGGCCCGCTGCGTCCCGCAGGGAGGTGGAGCCGTTGAATACCGGCGTGACAAAAGTATCCTCCACATGGGAGAGCAGCAGCCGGGAGGCTTTGATCTTCACATCATAGTACAGGCTGTTGTCCTCTCCGCAGCGGCTCAAATAATCCTGATACTGGGCGCTGTCCCGGGCTCTGGAGGTGACGGGCACATAGCCTTCCGTCTCCGCGTAGGCGGTCTGTACCTCGTTGGTAAGCAGGTACTGGGCAAAGAGCCAGGAGGCCAGTACTTCCTGGCAGTCCGGCTTATTAAAGATGCACACGGAGGGGCCCTGGGAAATCATCTGGGGATGGTCTGTGTCAAACTGGGGGATGGGGTATACTTCCGTCTCAAATTCCACCAGCGCCTCTTCACTGATGTCCGACAGGGGAGCATGGGTGCCCATCCAAGTGGCTCCAGCGGTGGAGTCAATGGCAAACACACATTGTCCCGCATTCAGGAAATTGGCCGGATAGCTGGAAATCTTAAAGGTGGAAAAAGCCCCGGTCCCGGCATGCTCGGCCACGGTGTACAGCAGTTCCCGGGTGGTGTCGTTAAAGATCCGGATCTCTCCGGCGGGGGTGGAGTATCCCGCGCCTTTCTGCCGCAGCATCTGGATCATCATATTGTCCGTGGACTTATAGATAAAAGGAATCATGACCTTCTGACCGTTTACCAGATATGTCCCTTGGCTGTCCCTGGCGGTGGCGGCTTCGGCCACCTCCCAGACGAAATCCCAGGTCAGCTGCTCCGGCAGGCTGTAGCCCAGGGCCTCCACATAGGTTTTGTTCACATAGCAGGCTTCTGTGGAACGCATGAAAGGGATGGCGTAGTAATGCTCATTGAAGGCGCATTCCTCCAGAAACTGGGGAATGATTTCTCCCTGGGCGGGACCTTCAAAGCGCAGTTCGCTGCCCCCCAGCCCATAGCGCTCATCCGCGAAAAGCCCCTCCAGCGGCACCACGATATTGGTGCCGGTGAGATAGGTGGCGATATGGTCGGGATAAGTGATACACACATTGGGGGTAGTGCCTGTGGAGATATTGGTGATCACATCATTGTAGATCCGGCCATAGTCGGTGTACAGCCGCAGATTCACCGTGATATTGGGATACAAGTCCTGAAAATCCTGAATGGCCCTTTTATATATATCGGTCTGGGTCTTATTGGTATCGTTTTTGGCCCAGAAAGTAATCTCATACGTCCGGGAATTGTCAAAATTCTCCGGAATCTCAAAGGCCGCCATCCCCCTGGAACCATGACAGCCGGTCTGAGAAAGCATCACACCCATCAGAACCAACAGCAACGCCAGCCTGGAACATATTTTCTTTTTTTCCTTTTTCATAAATATACCCTCAATCAATATTTGGACGTTTTACTTCATACCCTTCTGGAGTATTCCCTCGGAGCTCCCCCTACCCCTTGGTGCCTCCCCGTGCCACGCCTGCCATGACTTTTCGGCGGAAGATCAGAAACAGCAGGATCAGGGGCACGGAAATCACCACCACGGCGGCCATCATGGCGGGGATGTTCTCCCGTCCAAAGCCGTTCTCCCGGATCTCCTGGATGCCGTTGGAGACCAAGTAGTAGTCCGGATCATCGGTGATCAGCCGGGGCCACACATAGGAATTCCAGCACTCGATGATTTTCAGAATGATGATGGTGATCAGTGTGGGCCTGCATATGGGAATCATCACCCGGCGCAGATAGCGCAGATCCGAGGTGCCGTCCACCTTGGCGGCGTAATAGAGTTCGTCCGGGATCTGGGCAAAATTTTCCTTTAGCAGATAAATATAAAATACCGAAGTCACCGAAGGCAGGATCAGTCCCAGGAAGGTGTTGCGCAGCCCCAGGTCGGTGACAGTGGTAAAATTGGTGATGATAACCAGTTCGTTTGGAATCATCATCAGAGACAGAAACAGGGTGAACACCAGATTTTTCCCCCGGAATTCCAGTCTGGCAAAGGCGAAGGCCGACAGGGTGATCACCGCCAGCATAATGGCGGTGGTGGCCAGGGTGAAGACCAAAGTGTTCAGCAGATATTTTCCCAGGTTTACGGTGGTAAAAGCGTCCACATAGTTCTGCAGGGTGGGGGACAGGGTGAAAAAGGAGGGTACATGTTCCGCATTGTAGGAACCGTAGCTTTTCACCGAAGTCAGCAGCATCCAGTAGAAGGGGAACAGCACCACCAGCCCCCAGAGAGCCAGCAGGGTGTAAATTACAATATTGGAGAAGATACGGCCTGTCCGGGCGCGCCGCTCTATTTTCTGATACTCTGTGTTTTTACTCATGGTTTGCGCCTCCGAGATCTCTAATAGTGCACATGTTTTCTGCTCACCAGCAGATTGATACAGGTGATGGTCAGCACGATTGCGAACAAAAGGATGGCCGCCGCCGACGCATAGGAGGGGTAGCCGCCGCTGTTTCCGTAGAGCATGTCGTAGACATAGCCCACGATGGTGTTCATCTCCGCCGCGTTCAGATCTGTGCCGAACAGGGCCACCGCGTCGCTGTAAGCCTTGAAAGCGCCGATAAAGCCGGTGATGACCAGGTAGAAGATCATGGGGGAGATCATGGGCAGCGTGATCTTGGTGAAAATACGCCATCGGGGAGTTCCGTCCACCCGGGCCGCATTGTAGTAGACCTGGTTCACCGAGGCCAGGGCGCTGGTCAGGATCAGGATTTTGAAAGGCATAACCACCCAGACGGTGTAGAAGCACAGCACAAACATCTTAGCCCAGTAGGGGCCGTCTATGAAGTCTATGGAACTGCCTCCGAAAAACTGCAATAGCAGGTTCACCAGGCCATCGGAGTAGGCGGTCTTTTTGAACAGGATCATGAATACCAGGCCCACCGCCAGAGTGTTGGTCACATAGGGCAGAAAGTACACGGTCTGAAACAGATCCCGCAGGGGCTTTATGGAACTGAGAGCCACGGAGATCAACAGCGCCAGCCCGGTGGAGAGGGGCACCGTGACAGCCACCAGGATCAGTGTATTTTGAACTGCCTGAAGAAAGTACGGGTCGTGGAGCACATAGGAGTAGTTGTAAAGCCCTGTGCCGGAAAAGGTCTGAGACGCGGAATTGTATCCCTCTTCGAAAGAGTACACGAATACGTCGATCAGAGGGTAGATCATGAACACGCCCAGGAAGAGGAAAGCGGGCAGCAGATAGAGCCACCCTTTCGCATTTTTATTTTCCATGGTTGGGTCTCCTTTTGGTTCTGAGGATAGAAGTTCCGATACTTATTCGGCGGTAAAGGGAATCCGCTCTCCGGTCCGGGGGTGGAACAGGTAAAGTTTGCGGGGCTTCAGGGCGAAGCGCACCTTTTCCGCGTCCGGGTCCACCGTATTTTCCGCGTTGATGATGGAGCGGATGGACAGGTTTTCCGAGCAGGGATGGGTGGACACCACACTCACATCCCGGCCCATGACTTCTACCCGGGTAAGATCGCAGGACAGAGGGCCGTCTTCCCGTAAGATAAAGCCTTCGGGGCGGATGCCCAGGGTGACTTCCTGATCCGGCACATCCGAAAGGGAGAGGACGGCTTCGCTGCCGATATAAAGCCTTCCGCCGGATACCTTACCCCGGAATACATTGATGGGCGGCGTTCCCAGGAATTTAGCCACAAACAGGTTCACCGGCTGGTCATAGACCTCCTGGGGCCTGCCGATCTGCTGGACCACCCCTTCCTTCATCACCACGATCATATCCGAGATGCTCATGGCCTCTTCCTGATCATGGGTGACAAAGACGGTGGTTACGCCGGTCTGGCGTTGGATTCGGCGGATTTCTTCCCGGGTCTGCAGGCGCAGTCTGGCGTCTAAATTGGACAGGGGCTCGTCCAGCAACAGTACCTTTGGGGTTTTTACCAGGGCTCTGGCGATGGCCACCCGCTGCTGCTGGCCGCCGGAGAGTTCGCTGGGCTTTCTGTCCATCAAGCCCTCCAGCTGTACCAGTCCGGCGGCTTCCAGGGCTCTTTTTTCCATTTCTTCTCTGGTAAGCCTGTCCGCCCCCCGCAGGTTCTCCAGCGGAAAAGTGATGTTCTTCAACACAGTGAGATGGGGATAGAGGGCATAGTTCTGGAACACCAGACCCACGCCTCTGTGTTCCGGGGGCAGATCCGTCACATCGTCCTCTCCGAAAAAGATTTTGCCGGCAGTGGGCTTCTGCAGACCGCAGATCAGGTTCAGGGCCGTGCTCTTACCGCAGCCCGAGGGCCCCAGCAGGCCGATCAGCTTTCCGTCAGGGATCTCGAAGGTAAAATCGTTTACCGCAATGACTTCTTCCGGGGATTTTTTGCCTCGGCCGGGGAATTTCTTGGTCAGGTTCTGTAATAGGATTCTCATGGCTCTTATACACTCCTTATGGAAATCGGTGGGTTCTCATCCGTGGATATTATAGCGGATTCGGCGGATTTGCACAACTAAAAGATACGGAAAACAGAAAGAGGGCCGTGCTGTCACACGGCCCGCCCGTCTCTTATTCTTCATCCCGGTACATCACAAGCAGGTTTTCGAATTCCGTCTTTGCCTCTGCGAAAGCCTTCAGCAGCTTGGGAGAGAACGTGCCGCTGTTGCCGTTGATAATCATCTGGTAGGCCTTATCCGGCTCATAAGCAGCCTTATACACCCGTTTCGAGGTGAGGGCGTCATACACGTCCACCAAAGAGACAATCTGTGCCGCAATGCTGATCTCATCCCCTTTCAGACCGTCCGGATAGCCGTTTCCGTCATATTTTTCATGATGGTGCCTGGCAATGTCACAGGCGTAGTCATGAACTGCCTTGTCGTTTAGCCGGATGGCCTGGGAGATGATTTCAGCTCCCTTGGTGGTGTGGGATTTGATAAATTCAAACTCATCGGGGGTCAGTTTACTGGACTTCAGGATAATGCTGTCCGGGATGGCAATTTTCCCGATATCGTGAAGCGAGGAGGCCCATCCGATCTGTACCAGCTTTTTCGGTGTGAGTTCATATTCCGGGTACAGCTTCATAATGCTCTTTCCCAGACACAGGGAGAATTCCCGTATTCTTTTAATGTGCTGTTTGGTCTCCAGATTCCGAAATTCCACAATGTTGCTCAGGGATTCGATGAGGATTTCGTTCAGCTGTCCCAGTTCCTGAGCCTGCTGCCGCAACACATCGTTCTGCTTTTTGATATTGTCGTTCTGCTTTTTGACCACCAATTCCAACTGCATCTTGTATTGGAACCAGCCCACGGCGTTGCTCACCACCTGATGTATGACCTCAGGCTGGTAGGGCTTCTTGATATAGCTTACGATTCCGTATTCATAACCCTGGCGTTCAAATTCCGCGGAATCCTGTCCGGTGACCATGATAAAGGGGATCTTGTTCAGGACTTTCTTCTTCTGCAGGCTGTCCAATACCTGAAAGCCGTCCATCACGGGCATCAGATAGTCCAGCAGCACCACGGCGATGGAAGAGAAATGGCTGTTCAGAAGCTCTATTCCCTCCTTGCCGTTGACGGCTTCCAATATCTTGTATTCCGGTCTGAATATACCGGCCAGAATTTCCCGTTCTATTGCGTTGTCCTCGAAGATTAATACTGTGTCGCGTTTCATTGTTATCCCATACTTTCTTCTGCTGTTTACAGAGTGACGATTGCGATGCGTTTGTTTCGGAGTTTAAAAATCACCCGGCTTATTTCCGATGACAACATATAAGAGATGTCGTTTATGACGATGACGCTGCCGCCGTGAGCCTTGCCCTTGACGCAGACGGGGGCCTTCATATTCTGTTCTGTGATAGCATTGGCCAGTTTGGAGACCTCGGCGTCCAGCTCAGCCAGTTCATGGCCCTTGGCTATGATGGCGGCGTGGACCTTGCGTATCACTTCCTTCGACACTTCCTGCTTAGCTGCCATAAGCTGGAGGAATTTGTTCCATTTTGTCTCCAGAACGGACAACTGCCTCAAAAGCTGCTCCCTCTTTTCCGCATAGGCGGCCTGCTCCTTTTCATACATCTCGGTTTTTCCCACTTCCAGAAGTGTCTTTATATGGGAGGTATTGCCCAGGTTGTAAGTGTCCACACCTCTCATGGCGCAGATTCTGCCCCCCAGAAGCACGCCCTTGCTGCCGGACACGATCACCCGGCCCATGGTATTGATATTGCTGTTCATGATATAGTTGGCTTTTACATTGCCTTTGGCATTGATGTTGGCGGCTTCAAAAAAACTGCCGGAGACTTCTCCGCCGGCCTCGATGAAGCAGTCGTGCCGGGAACAGCTTCCCTTCTTGATCATCACGTTGCCGCCTGCGATCAACCGTCCCATCTCCACATTGTGTTCGATGATGATATCACCGGTGGCTTTAATGCATCCGCCGGAATAGATGCTGCCGATCACGTATACGGAGCCGTCTACTTCCAGCTTGCCGGTGACGGAAGTCACGTCCTCCTTGACCACCAACATGTTGGTGATAATAATCCGGCCGTTGAGGTATTCGAACTTGCCGTTCATCCGGGAGAGGTAGGTCACGCCGTCCGGGGCGATCAGGAACCCTTCCCCCCGCAGAGGCTTTTTATCCATCCCGTTATCCGCATGAATGGTTTCGCCGTAGATGTTCTTTCCGTTGGAGCCCTTTTCGGCGGGATGGTAGAGGGCAATCTTTTCACCCTCGTCCACCATTTCAAAGGCCTCTATATTGACATAGTCCACGCCGCCGTCCGGGAGAGGAGCGGGGATGCGGGGCATGTCGAGCCGAACGAAGAATTCAAACCAGCCGTCCTTGCCCTTCCGGGCGGGAACGCCCTCGGCAATCAGCACCTTTTCGTTCATGCGCTTTTTGTCAATCAACTCCGCAATGGCTTCGTGCTTGATTCCAAATACAATCTCGCGCCGCTGCAGGTCGTTGTAGATATCCTCCTTGGAGACCATATTGCCGGGTACCCAGGGGATATAGGCGTATGCTTTATTGCCGTTGTCCTCTATGGAAATCACAAATTCATTTTTACGAAGGGAGTTCAGGAGGGAATCTTTGTCGTCCACCAGAGAAGTCTTGGAGGTTTTTCCGCTGATCAGAGCCAAACGTTTCTCTTTCATGTCCGTGGCGGAATGAATCAGCCCGCAGTAGGAGGACACATCAAGACCTGCCTCCAGCCCCAGCCGGATCTCCTTCATCTGGGTATGGCTCAGCAGACGGTTGGCATAGAGTGACACATTCAGCTTTTTTTCCAGTCCCAGTCGGATTTCCTGCATCTGCATCCAGTTGAACCGGGTATCCGAATAGGCAGAAACGTCCATTTGCTCGCACAGGCCGATCCGAATCTCACGGATCTGAGGGGCGCACATGTCGTCCCGAAGCCAGGTATCAATGGGCAGCTTATCCAAAAGGGCCAGCCGAATCTCTTCCAGAGCATCATCGGTAAAGCCCCTCTGCAGGTATGGGATCAGGTCTATGGTGGAATAGAGGGCCAGCCGGATCTGCCTCATGGTGTCGTAGCTGTAGGCGGGATTGGCGTACAGGGAGACATTGATCTTGTCCTTCAGTCCGATACGGATCTGCTCCATCTGCAGCCAGTTAAACTCGGGGTTGGAGTAAACGGATACATCCAGTCCCTGCTCGGTTCCCAGCTTGATTTCCTGATTCTGCGCTGCCCGATACTCGGAATTTTCCACCATGGGAAAGCGCAGTTCCCCCGGTTTATTTTTTGAATTTTGATTGCCCATATCTATTATCACGTTCTCCTTGGATATGCGATAGGCCGCGGCGCCAGTCCCTGTAGGCAGGGAAAACGTTTTCTGGCCGCTGATCCTACGCCATAGCCCCAAATGGTTCCACGAACCATTCGCTGCATGTGGGGGATCTGTTTCCTGCTGAGATGATGATGAATCTGAGAATATTTTCTTCCTTCAGTAAACTCTTAGTTAATTCAGCATAAGTAAAGTCTGCAAAATTCTTTGCATGCATTCTTTTTTATTATAGCAACCCCAAGATCAAAAGTCTACTGTTTTTTTGCTATGATGGGGGCATTGAAAACAGGTATTAAAAGCTGTATAATCAATTCCAAAAGTAGGGGCAGAAATTTGATCCGGCCAAAGCCGGGCAGGGATGTGCGGGAAAGGGGTAGACTATGAAGGATTGCCTGCAATTATTCAGCGACGGGACGGCGGGATGGTTCCGGGAAAAACTGGGAGAGCCCACAAGGGTGCAGGAGGCTTCCTGGCCTGCCATCGCCGCAGGGGGGCATGTGCTGGTGTCCGCCCCCACCGGGACGGGCAAGACGCTGTCGGCCTTTCTGGTGTTTCTGGACAGGCTGAAGACCCGGGCCATGGAAGGGAAACTGCCCCGGGAACTGCAGCTTGTGTATGTGTCGCCCCTGAAATCTCTGGCGGCGGATATCCGGGAGAACCTGAGAAAGCCCCTGGAGGGGATCGGGGGGCAGGAACTGCTCTCCGTAGCTGTCCGCACCGGGGACACCACCCCCCGGGAGAGGCAGCAGATGGTGCGAAAACCGCCCCACATCCTGATTATTACCCCGGAATCCCTGTACTTGATGCTGACCAGCAAGACGGGCCAGAATGTGC
The DNA here is from genome assembly GCA_011959105.1 of Lachnospiraceae bacterium. Classification (GTDB taxonomy): domain Bacteria; phylum Bacillota; class Clostridia; order Lachnospirales; family Lachnospiraceae; genus Acetatifactor. Next base: position 42,452 of record BLLU01000243.1, read on the forward strand.
TCTGTACTGCCGGGGCCGTCATTATTGACGAACTGCATGCACTGATCGACACCAAGAGGGGAGCGCATCTGATGCTGTCCCTGGCCAGGCTGGACGCCCTGTGCGGCAGACATTTGCAGCGCATCGGCCTGTCCGCCACCATTGCGCCTCTGGACCGGGCAGCCAGCTATCTGGCTCCGGAGGCGGTGACGGTGGCGGCTCCCGCCATGGAAAAGGAGGTGAGTCTCCGGATCCTGGGCCCCTACGCGGATGCCCGGAAAAAACGGAAGGACCCCATATGGCAGGAACTGGCAGCGCTGGTGTATCAGTATTGTCAGAACAGCCGCAGTGTCATCGCCTTTGTGGAGGGCAGGCGGTATGCGGAAAAGCTGGCCTATTACGTGAATCTGCTGGGGGGAGAGGCATTTGCCCAGGTACACCATGGGAGTCTGGCCCGGGAGCAGCGCCAGGAGACAGAAACCGCCCTGCGGGAAGGACGACTGCGGCTTTTGTGTGCCACTTCCTCCATGGAACTGGGAATCGACGTGGGGGAGATCGACCAGGTGCTGCAGGTGGGCTGCCCCCGCACGATCTCCAGTACCCTGCAGAGGCTGGGCCGGGCCGGGCACAATCCCTCCCGTACCAGCGTCATGTATCTGTTTCCCAGAACCGCGGCGGAGTGCGTGCTCTGCGGCATGACTGCCCAGCTTGCCAGAGAAAACAGAGTGGAAAAGCTGAACCCTCCGGAGGGTTGTCTGGATATATTGGCCCAGCATCTGGTCTCCATGGCGGCTTTTAAGCCCTACCAGGTGGAGGAAGTTCTGGAGATTCTGCCCCGGGCGTGGCCTTTCCGGCATGTGACAAGGGCGGATGTGGAGGCGGTGCTGGAGATGCTGGCCGGGGATTATGAGCACCGCCGGGAGATTCCGGTGCGGCCCCGGATTCTGTACGATCGGATTCACGGGAGTGTGGAGGGGGACGGCTACAGCAGGATGCTGGCCGTCTCCGCAGGAGGAACCATCCCGGACAGGGGCATGTACACGGTGCGCACCCAGGACGGTGTGAAAGTGGGGGAGGCGGATGAGGAATTTGTCTATGAGACCCAGAAGGGAGACCGTTTCCTGCTGGGGGCTTTCGCCTGGCGGGTGACGGAAATCAGCAAGGATACGGTGACGGTGGTGCAGGCCCCGGTAGAGGGGGCCAGGCTGCCCTTCTGGCATGGGGATCTGAAAGGCAGGAGTCTGGAGACGGGGATGGCCTTTGGCAGAATGCTCCGGGCCTTTTCGGAGGCGGAGCAGGAGGGACGGCTGGAGGCGGCTCTGGAGGGGCTGGGACTGGACGAATCCGCGACGGAGCTGGCCGGGGGCTATCTGCGGCGGCAGATTGACGCCACAGGGGGCCTGCCCGATGACAGAACGATTCTGGTGGAACATTTCATGGATCAGGCAGGTCACACCCAGATGATGGTACATTCTGTTTTCGGGCGTCAGATCAACAGCCCCCTGGCCCTGCTGGCGGCCCGGAAGGCCGAACAGGAGATGGGTGAGAATGTGGGCAGCGTGGACGAGGAGGACGGATTTCTGCTGTACACCTACGGGGAGAACGGCCTGCCGGAGGGATTGCTGTACCGGGTGGACGCGGAGGCGGCCGAGGGGGTGCTGGCTGCGCTGCTGCCCTCCACGCCCCTGTTTAACATTGCTTTCCGCTACAACTGCGGCAGGGCGCTGATGATGGGGGTGCGGGGAAAGGGCAGGCAGCCCCTGTGGATGCAGCGGCTGCGCAGCGCCGAAATGCTGGATCAGGTGGTGCGGGAGAAGGACCATCCGCTGATGCGGGAGACCCGGCGGGAATGTATGCATCAACTCTGGGACGTGGCTGGGGTGCGGGAGATTCTGGAAAAAGTGCAGGCCGGGGAGATCCGGGTGCGGGAGATATATACGGACACTGCCTCTCCCATGTCTCTGCCGCTGCAGTGGAGCCAGGAAGCGGCAGAGATGTATAATTACGCCCCCACCCCCAGGGGCGTCCAGGCGGCTGTGGAGGAGGCGCTGAAGAACGAAAAGGAACTGGTGCGGCCCGGTCGGGAGGAACTGGACCAGGTACAGGAGAGGGGCAGGCTCCCCCGGGACGAGAGGGAACTTCATACCTTGCTGATGACGGAGGGGGATCTGACCGCCGGAGAACTGGAGATGCCCGTGGAGTGGCTGGAGAAGCTGGCCGAAGAGGGGCGTGTTCTGTATCTGGAACAGGGGCTTTGGATCGCTGCGGAGCAGCAGGCGCAGTATGAGGAGGCGCTTGGGCCGGCCCGAAGCGGGGCGGCGGATATCGTGCGGCGGATGCTGCGCTACCGGGGCGGGGCTACTGTAGGTCAGACCGCCCGGCGGTACGGTTGGACGGAAGAGGAGACCCGGCTGGTGCTGGAGGAATTGTGTCGCCGGGAGGAGGCAGTGGCCCAGGAAGAGCTGTGCAGCCGGGAGGAGGCCCGGGAGGTGTCAGAGGCCCGGGAGGGCGAAGCCCGGGCAGCCGCCCGTATGGAAAAGGTGTATTATCATGCCCAGGTGTACAGGCGTGCCAGAATCCGTACCCTGAAAAACCGCCGGGAGGAGATCGCCACCTGTCCGCCGGAGAACTACGCGGCGCTGCTTTTGTCCCGCATACAGCGATCGGCTCCTCCCCAGGAGGCTTTGGGGGAGACCCTCAGATCCCTTGCGGGCCTGGCATTGCCTGCGGCTCTCTGGGAGGAACTGGTTTTGCCTGCCAGGGTGGGGGGGTATCGGGAGGGGCTTTTGGACGCATTACTCGCGCAGGGAACATATTTCTGGCATATGGAGGAAGGCGGCAGGCTCCGTTTTGACCCGGCAGAGGAGATCGACTGGGACCGGGAGCTCCAGATTCCCTGGGAGGAGTTGTCCGACAAAGAAAGGCGGGTGGCGGAGGCGCTGGCCCGGCGGGGGGCCAGTTTTCCCCAGGCACTGGGGCATGTGCTGGAGGGGGAATCCCTTCATGACACGCTGCTTTCCCTACTGGAAAAGGGAGTGGTCTGCGCGGACAGCTTTGTGCCGGTGCGGCAGTGGCTGGGCCGGGAGAAACTTCAGAAAGCGGCGGCAAGGCGGCGGGTGGGGGCCCGGGTCAAGGTGCTGCAGGCCGGTCGGTTTGATCTGGTGAGACCTCTGCGCTCCCTGTCCATAGAGGAGCAGATGGAGAGATGCTTTGACCGCTATCTGGTATTGTGTCGGGAGACGGCTGCCGCATGGGGGCTGCCCTGGCAGGAGGCGTTGAAGATTCTGCGGGTGCGGGAGTACACAGGGCAGGTAAGGCGGGGGTATTTTGTGAGAGGCTTTTCCGGGGCGCAGTTTATCCGGGGGCAGGACTTTGAGGCCGTAACGGCCCGGCTGATGCATCCGCTGGCGGAACCATGCTGGTTAAACGCCGCCGATCCCATGCAGCCCTGGGGAAAATTGCTGGCCCATGAACCGGAGCGGAGTTTTATCAATGTGCCGGGGACGGTGGCGGCATTCCGGGACGGCCTGCCCGTGGCGGTATTCGAGCGGCAGGGCAGGACGCTGCGCATGCTGGGGCCGGAGCGGCAGCAGGACGGCGGGGACCGGGAGGGTACGATGCCGGAAGATATTGACTTATCAGGGATGCTGGGCCTGTTTGCGGAGGCATTTCACCGAGGCAGGATTTTCCCGGGAAAGAAGCGGGTTTCCGTAAAAGAATATCCTGCCCGGGCGGCGTCGGCTCTGGAGACAGGCGGCTTTCTGCGGGAGATACAGGATTATGTGCTGTATCGGTAAGACATCTTTCCGATGCTTTTCTTGAAAAAACAGAACATCCTATGTTAGAATTGGAGGTGAAATTCATTAATATAAATCTGCCATCGGGACATAAGCTGTTGAAAGAGTGCCGCCCGATGTACGAGTATTCACGGTTTATTCAGCAGATTAAGGAATATCTGTGTGCCGGGTGGGCTCGGGATGAAGCGATTACCCAGGCGGTTATGGACTGCAGGGAAGAGGGGATCCTGGAAGAGTTCCTGAAGAATCATGGTTCGGAGGTGGTAAATATGTTGTATACACAGTGGAATTACGACGATGCGGTTGCGGTGGAAAGAGAAGAGGCTTTTGAAGACGGTCGGACGGTGGGACTGGCCGAAGGAAAAGTTGCCGAAAAGCGGCAGGTTATATATAACTTTCTGCGATGCCTTGGGGAAATCCCCGAGGATATCTGCGGACGCATTGAGAACGAGCAGAAGGAAGAAGTCCTGCAGAAGTGGTATATGGCAGCGGCCACAGCGGAAAACTTTGAGAAATTTCGGGATTATATAAACGAGACCGGAAAGCAGCAATCTAAATAAGAGGAGGCATTACATGAGAGTATTGGTAATCGGCGGCGTGGCCGCAGGCACAAAGGCGGCGGCCAAATTCAAGCGGGTGAATCCTGAAGCAGAGGTGACCATCGTTACAAAAGGAAAGGATATTTCCTATGCGGGATGCGGACTGCCCTATTATGTGGGAGGTTCTATTCCGGAGAGGGAGCAGCTGATCGTAAATACACCGGAGAAGTACAGCGCCCTCACCGGTGCTCTGGTATATTCCCAGAGAGAGGTAGTGGCGCTGGATACGGAAGGCAGGAGAGCGACGGCCAGGAATCTCCGCACCGGCGCGGAAGAATTCTATGAGTATGACGCCTGTATTGTGGCGGTGGGAGCTTCTCCGGTAGTGCCGCCGCTGCCGGGTCTGAATCTGCCGGGAGTATTTGTAATGCGCACGCCGGACGATGCCATCGAGACCAGGGACTACATAGCCGGGGACGGTGTGAAGCACGCGGTGGTAGTGGGCGGCGGTTTCATCGGCCTGGAAGTGGCGGAGAACCTGATGGAGAAGGGGCTGGCCGTGACGGTAATCGATATGGCGCCCCAGATCATGCCGGGCTTTGACGGGGAAATGGCAGACTATGCCGTGCGTCACCTGGCCAAAAAAGGAATTCGGGTGATGACGTCCACGAAACTGGAAGGTGTCACGGGAACGGAGAAGGCGGAAGGCGTGCGGACAGACAGGGGCCTGCTGCCTGCGGATGTGGTGATTCTTTCCATGGGGATACGCCCCAACACGGGATTTTTGCAGGATACGGGCATTGAAATGTATAAGGGCACTATCCTGGTGGACGACAGGATGGCTACCAATGTGGCGGATGTCTATGCTGCCGGAGACTGTGCCATGGTAAAAAACCGTCTCACGGGGGAGAGACAATGGTCTCCCATGGGATCGTCCGCCAATATGGAGGGACGTACTCTGGCCCTGGCCCTGGGCGGCAGGGACGCGGTTTATCCCGGCGTGCTGGGCACCGGTGTGGTAAAGCTGCCGGGCCTCTCCGGAGGCAGGACCGGACTTAGTGAAGAACAGGCCAGAAACGCAGGGTATACCACGATCTGTGCCCTGGCGGTGACGGATGACAAAGCCCACTATTATCCGGGAAGCGCCTGGTTTGCCATTAAGCTGGTGGCGGATGAGAACAGCCACAGGCTGCTTGGACTCCAGGTATTGGGTCCCGGAGCGGTGGATAAGGTGACGGATATCGGCGTGATGGCAGTGACCTTCGGAGCTACTTTGGAACAAATGACCTGCCTGGATCTGTCCTATGCGCCGCCGTTTTCCACGGCCATCCATCCCTTTGTTCAGGCGGTTCACATGCTGCTGAACAAGTTGCAGGGGGATCTGGACAGCTTTACCCCGGCCCAGTATCTGGCCGGCGAGGCACAGGACTACCGGGTGATCGACGTCAACCCCGCCGGTCCTGTCATTCCGGGTGCAACCTATGTGGATTTGCTGAAAGTGAAAGGGGAAGTGCCGGGTCTGGGAAAAGAAGAGAAGCTGCTCCTAGTCTGCGCAAAGGGCAAGAGGGCTTATCTGCTGCAGAACCGTCTGAGACGGTACGGCTATACCAACACGAAAGTTTTGGAGGGCTCCACATTTTTCAATGTGGTCAGGGCAGAAGGCAAGCCCGGGGCAGTCACGGTTACCCCGGAAGAGATTACCCGGGTGAAAGCGCTTGGATGTCTGCACAACAAGGGAACAAATAATTTCAATGTGCGGGTGATCACCAGAAACGGTAAAATCACCACGGCGGAGCATAAGAAAATAGCGGAAGCGGCAGAACGGTTCGGCAGCGGAGACGTGGTCATGACCACCCGCCTGACCCTGGAGATCGTGGGGGTCCCCTATGACAAGATCGAGGAACTGCGGGCATTTCTGGCCCAGGAGGGACTGGAGACCGGCGGTACCGGCTCCAAGGTGCGTCCTGTGGTGGCCTGTAAGGGAACCACCTGCCAGTACGGACTGCTGGATTCCTACCGGCTCTCCGAGACGATACACGAGAGATTTTATCACGGTTATTCGTCGGTCAAGCTGCCCCATAAGTTCAAAATCGCGGTGGGAGGCTGCCCGAACAACTGTGTGAAGCCGGATCTGAACGACTTCGGCATTGTGGGACAGCGGGTTCCCATAGTGGATCTGGAAAAATGCCGGGGCTGCGGAAAATGCCAGGTGTCGACGGCCTGTCCTGTGGGGGCGTCCCGGGTGACGGACGGAAAGCTGGTGATCGATCCTGACAAGTGCAATAACTGTGGGCGCTGCGTGGGTAAATGCCCCTTCAGGGCCGCGGAGGAGAGTACCTATGGATACCGCGTCTATATCGGCGGGCGCTGGGGAAAAAGGGTTGCTCAGGGACAGAAGCTGGATAAGGTATTTTTGAGCGAGGAGGAAGTGCTTTCCGTTCTGGAGAAATCCATTCTCCTGTTCCGGGAGCAGGGCCAGACGGGGGAGCGGTTTGCGGATACCATTGCCAGAATCGGGTTTGAGAATGTACAGGCACAGCTTATGTCTGACGAGATTTTGACCAGGAAGGACGAAATTATCGGGGCCAGCCTGCATTTAAAGGGCGGGGCGACCTGCTAGTGCGCCGCCCCGTTTACATTTCGCCGAATGATTTGTCTGAATCTTCATCTGCTGCGTTGCTGCCGGTCAACGATGCCGCCGCATCGCCTCCCTCCGCCGCCTTGCAGACGGAAAAGGAAAACATATAAATATGGAGTGTATCAGTATCAGCCATAAGACAGCCCGGTCCGCAGAGAGGCAGAAGTGTTTTATCACCGAAGAGGCGGCAGAGGGACTGTTGAAAAAAATACATACGGGATTGAAGGCGGGGCAATGTGTCCTCCTTTCCACCTGCAACCGCACGGAACTGTATGTGCAGGCGGGGGACAGGGCCCTGCAGGGTACTGTCTTGGGAAGATTGGAGGAGATGCTGGCGGAAACGGCAGGGGAAAGCGTGGAGTGGATTCGCCGCCTGGCCAGGCGGTATCAGGGCCGGAATGCCATTTGCCATCTCTTTCAGGTGACATGCGGAATGGAATCCATGGTGATCGGTGAGGACGAAATCCTGGGACAGGTGCGGGATGCCTATATCAGATCACAAGGTGCGGGATTTACAGGCTATGAACTGAACACGGTCTTTCAGGCGGCGCTGGCCTGCGCCAAGCGGGTAAAAACGGAGACCATGCTTTCCCGGACTTCCGTCTCTGTGGCAACGCTGGCGGCGAATGAGATATTTCGCTTTCTTGCGGCGAGAAAAGAGTCTGTGAGCAGTGTTCTGCTGATGGGAAGTACCGGGCGGATGGGCGGCATCCTCTTAAAAGACCTTCTTTCCAAAGAGAATATACGGGTTCTTGCCACCACCCGCTCTCACCGGGGAATGGCACAGTGCGTTGCTCCCCGGGTGGTAAATGTGAGCTATCAGGACAGATATGCCTGCTTGGACGAGGCGGACGTCATCGTTTCTGCTACTGCCGGCCCTCACTATACGGTGACGGCAGGGCGGGCTGCGGAATCCATGAAAACAGTCAAGGACAGGCTGTTTTTGGATATTGCCATGCCGCCGGATATAGACGGAGCGGTTGGAAAAATGGAACATTGCAGACTTATTGCCCTGGATGATATCAAAAGACTTGCTCAGGAGAACAACCGGCGTAAGCGGCAGGCCCTGTCCGATGCCCGGGAGATTCTGGAGGAAGATCTGGACAGGGTCTGTAAAGTGCTTCTGTTTCATGATTTTACGGAAAAAAATGTCCGGTGGAGGGAAAGATATGTGGGTATCCCGGCAGAAAAGCTGATTTATTTACTTCGGGATGAACTGGACAGCGCTTCTTTTGAAGCGGTATTGCGGGTTCTGGAGCAGGGGCCGGGAAAGTGAAGGAACCAAACGAACGGGCAAAAGGAGCCTTGCGATGGGATATTTTCCTTTTTTTGTAGAACTGGACGGAAAAGCGGGCGTAGTCATAGGGGGCGGAAAGGTTGCGGCCAGGAAGGTGGAAAAACTTCTGGCGTTTGGTCCCAGACTTACGGTGGTTGCGCCTGCGTTAGAAAGCGGTATATGGGAACTGACAGAACGGATAGAAATCAGGCAGAAAGCGTTTCAGCCGGAAGATCTGGAGGGAGCGGATTTTGTGATTGCCGCCACGGATGACAGGGAGATCAACGCCCGGGTGTCTGCTTACTGCAGAGAGAGGAAGATTCCTGTCAATGCGGTGGACGACAGGGAGAATTGTACTTTCTTCTTTCCTGCATTGGTAAAAGAGGGGCCGCTTACCGTGGGCATCTCCACGGAGGGTAAAAGTCCGGCGGCCGCATCCTGGATAAGGAGGCAGGTGGCCGGGACGCTGCCTGAGAATATAGGCGGCATTATTGATTTAATGGGGCAGATCAGGCCCTGGGTGCTGGAACGGATAAAGGAGGAATCACACCGCAGGGAACTTTTCGAAAAAATGTTTGTCTACTGCGTGGAAAGAGATTGCAGGGGGGACGGGGAAAAAGTGACGGCGGAAGAATTGCAGGCGCTGTTTCTGAAGTAGGAGAAGGCCATGGACATAATCAGAATCGGGACAAGAGGGAGCCGTCTGGCCCTGCGGCAGGCCGGACTGGTACAGGAAGCACTGCTTCATGCGTTTCATCAGATCAGGACAGAGATCGTAATTCTTCACACAAAAGGGGATAATATATTGGACAGACCCATGAACCGGATCGGGGGAAAGGGTATCTTTGTCTCTGAATTTGAACAGGCCCTACTGGAGGACCGGATCGACCTGGCGGTACATTCCGCCAAGGATCTGCCCATGTCCCTGGCGGAGGGGCTGGTCATTGCGGCAGTTCTGCCCCGGGGAGATGTGCGGGATGTGCTGGTGGTGCCCAAAGGGGCCGGACTCCCTTTTTTCCTTCAGGATCCCGGCGGTGCAGGGACATCTGCTGGGGGCCGAAGCGGCGGGAAGCCGGGGAATGCCCCGTTTATAATCGGTACCGGCAGCATAAGGCGGCAGACCCAGGCCGCCCGGCTCTGGGATTCTGTTGTCTGCGAGAACATCCGGGGCAATGTGGACAGCCGTCTGCGGAAGCTGGAAGAAGGCGGTTATGATGGTATCATTCTGGCGAAGGCAGGCTTGGACCGGCTGGGGGGAGGACAGGAATGGGAGGAGCGGTTTGACTTTTATCCCCTGCATCCCGGGGCATTCCTGCCTGCCGCCTGCCAGGGGATTATTGCCGTGGAGGCCCGGGGGAATTCTCCGTTGGCGGCTATGTGCAGGCAGTTTACCGATTGGGATACGGAACTATGTTTTCTGACGGAACGAGAACTGCTGTCGTATCTTGCATCGGACGGCGGTGAATCCGGCAAAGAGATATGCAGTACGGCGGCCGCAGCCTGGTGCAGGAGAGAAGGGGAGAACCTGACGCTGGATGTGATGTATGCGGAAAAGAGATGTACCTGCAGCTGCAGAGCCGAACTGGAGGCAGGTCTGCAGACGGCGCGGGAAGCAGCCAGGAGAGTAAAGCCGGGATGACAGGCCCAAAATGCAGGAGAGCGCTTGGGATGGGGAATGATTTGAAAACGGGAAAAGTATATCTGGTAGGGGCAGGCTGCGGGGATCCGAAACTTCTTACGGTGAAGGCCAGAGAACTTCTTGCTGTCTGTGAGTCTGTCATTTATGACAGCCTGGTCTCTGAGGAAATGCTGCAGTGGACAAAGCCGGACTGTGAGAAACTTTATGTGGGTAAGCGGTTTGGCGCTCATGCCATGAGGCAGAATGAGATCAACGAACTGCTAATTCAAAAAGCCAGGGAGGGTAAACTGGTGGTGCGCCTGAAAGGCGGAGACCCCTATGTGTTCGGAAGGGGCGGGGAGGAGTTTCTGGCGTTGCTGGAGGCCGGAATCCTCTGTGAGGAGATACCCGGGATATCCTCTGCCATTGCAGTCCCTGCCGCGGCGGGGATTCCCGTCACCCACAGGGGGCTGGCCGGAAGTGTCACAGTGGTGACAGGCACGGCAGCCGGGGAGGACGGGCAGCCCCGGCTGAAACTGGAATTTGAAATCCTGGCCAGGCTGTCAGGCACGCTGGTGATCCTGATGGGCATGCATTTCCTGAAAGAGATTGCGGAAGGATTGATAGGTGCCGGGAAACCTTCGGATACGCCCTGCGCTGTGATTATGGAGGGGACCACCGGAAATCAGAGATGCCTGCGGACCATACTTTCTAAGATGCCGGGGGAAGCGGCGGCTCAGGGTTATACTTCCCCGGCGGTGATTGTGGTGGGGGCTGTGGCAAAGCTGGAACTGTCTTCGGAAGCGGATCTGCCTCTGGCCGGCGTCACCGTAGGAGTTACGGGAACCCCCGGTTTTGTGGAAAGGCTTTCCGGGGCATTGAGGCGGCGGGGCGCCGGCGTGTGGGACATGGGTTTTATGGAAGTGCGTCCCATGGGGAAACCGCTGCCGGATTTGGCGGATGCTTCCTGGCTTGTATTCACCAGTCCCAACGGGGTGCGGATTTTTCTGGATCAGATGCAGCGGGAGAGAAGGGATCTGCGCAGCCTCCGGGATAAGCGCATTGCTGTGATCGGGCCGGGAACGGGAAAGGTCTTTGAGGAAGCAGGAGTGTTCCCGGATTATATGCCGAAGGAATATGATGCCGTGCATCTGGCGGAAGGCCTCAGTGAAAAGATATTGATAGAGAGACAGGCGGAAGGCCGGCTTTCTAAGGAGGCAAAGCCGCAGGCATACGGCCCCGCTGTCTTTCTAAGGGCCCGGGAGGGGAGTGATGCCCTTCCCCGGGTGTTTCGGCAGAAAGGAATCCCGTTTTTGGAGGCGCCGCTCTATGAATTGGGCGTCCATAAGGGAAAGCGCGCCGCAGCGCTGGGGAGAGAACCGGACTATATTGTCTTTGGCTCGGCCATGGGAGTGCGGGCCTATTTCGAGGGGGCAGCGGAAACGCAGGCAGTCGAAGAGGCGGTGAAAGTGCAGACAGAAAAGACCGAAGGCATGGTGCAGAGCGGCAGAAGGAATTCCCCCCGCTATCTCTGTATCGGGGAAATGTGCGGAAAAGAATTGGCAAAATATACAAACCATCCCTTCTTGACCGCCGGGGAATCCAGTATAGAGGGAATTGTGTCTTGTCTGTGCGGGGATGTGATGCTGCGGACAGACGGGAATTAAAATGGAGGAAAATAAAATGGTTCGTTTCAGAAGGCTGAGAAGGGACGGGCGGATTCGCAGCCTGGTCCGGGAGACCAGGCTGCATCCCGGGGACTTTGTCTATCCCCTGTTTGTGATAGAGGGGGAGGGAATTGAGAACCCGGTGGAATCCATGCCGGGCGTGTTCCAATATTCCATCGACAGGCTGCCCGGGATACTGGAACAGGTGAAGGAAGCCGGTATCGGAGGGATTCTGCTCTTTGGAATCCCGGCCCACAAGGATCCCCAGGGCAGTCAGGCGTATGCGCAGGACGGAATCACTCAGCGCGCAGTGGGTTTTATCCGGGAGAAGTACCCGGAAATCTATGTAATAGCGGATGTGTGTCTGTGTGAGTACACTTCCCATGGACATTGTGGAATGGTGTGCGGCGAGGAAATATTAAACGATGAAACCCTGCCACTTCTGGCGAAGATGGCGGTAAGCCTGGCGGAGGCCGGGGCGGATATGATTGCGCCCTCCGATATGATGGACGGGCGGGTGGGGGCCATACGGAAAGCTCTGGATGAGGCGGGATATATCCAGACCCCCATTATGGCCTACAGCGCCAAGTTCGCCTCTGCTTACTATGGTCCGTTCAGAGATGCTGCCCATTCCGCACCGGGGTTTGGAGACCGTAAAAGCTACCAGATGGATCCGGCCAATGGGAAAGAGGCGCTTCGGGAGATCCGGGCCGATCAGGAGGAGGGGGCGGATCTTGTGATGGTGAAGCCTGCTCTGGCCTATCTGGATGTTTTGAAAGAAGCGGTTCTTCGATATGATATGCCCATGGCGGTATACAATGTGAGCGGTGAATACGCCATGGTAAAAGCGGCGGCGGCAAACGGATGGATTGATGAGCGGCGGATTGTGATGGAGAACCTGACGGCCATGAAGCGGGCGGGGGCAAAGATTATTATAAGCTATCATGCCCTGGATGCGGCGGGATGGTGCCGGGAGGAGGAGAATCCCGTTTCCTGACAGGCGCGGCATTACAAACGAAATCAGGCCGGATATGGCAGGGCAGAGACGGGGCAGGGAGAGACAGGAAGATGTTGCAGGAACCAAAAAAGCAGGAGAAACAATCGGAGGCACTATATGAAAGGGCTGTGAGGCTCATGCCGGGCGGGGTAAACTCCCCGGTCCGGGCTTTTCAGGCAGTGGGCAGGCAGCCATTTTTCGCGGCCCGGGCAGAGGGGCCCTGGCTGTATGATGTGGACGGGAACCGATATCTGGATTATGTCTGTTCCTGGGGGCCGGGAATTCTGGGGCATGCTCATCCGAAGGTGATAGAGGCAGTTCAGAAAGTGTGCGCCCTGGGGCTTACCTTCGGAACCCCCGTACCAGGGGAGGTGGAACTGGCGGAGCGGATTGCTGCCTGCGTGCCGGATCTGGAGATGGTGCGTCTGGTAAGTTCCGGGACGGAGGCGGTGATGAGCGCCGTGCGGGTAGCCAGAGGATTCACCGGCAGAGAGAAGATTCTCAAATTTGCCGGGAATTACCACGGACATTCCGATGGACTTCTGGTGAAGGCCGGCTCCGGGCTGATGACCCAGTCGGTGCCGGACAGCGCCGGCATACCGGCGGGCTATGCGGCCTGCACGTTGACGGCAGTATATAACGACACAGAGTCTGTCCGCAGGCTCATGGAAGAAAACAGGGGACAGGTGGCGGCCATCGTGGTGGAACCGGTAGCTGCGAACATGGGAGTCGTGCCGCCGAAAAAGGGTTTTCTGGAGTTTCTGAGAAAGATCGCTTCGGAACAGGGTGCGCTGCTGATTTTTGATGAAGTGATCACGGGTTTCCGTCTGGCTCTGGGCGGAGCCACGCAGTATATGGGAGTCCATGCCGATCTGCACACCTTCGGGAAGATTGTGGGCGGCGGTATGCCCCTGGCGGCTTATGGAGGCAGACGGGATATCATGTCCTGTGTGGCCCCTCTGGGAGCCGTATACCAGGCGGGGACACTGTCCGGGAATCCGGTGGCTGTGGCAGCAGGGCTGGAGACGCTGAGGATTCTCATGGAGGATGGGGGGATTTATGACCGCCTGGAGGCCAGGGCCCGAAGATTGGAGAGCGCTTTCCGAAGCAGGGGGCTTACGGTAAACCGCGCAGGCTCGCTTCTCTCTCCGTTTTTTGCGCCCGGCTGGGAGAAGGGAGAAAGCGCCGCCGTGGAAAAATATGAGGATGCCTGTGGCTGCGACAGGGAGGCGTTTGCGGGCTATTTCAACCGAATGCTCTCCAGGGGAATATACGTGGCTCCCTCTCCGTTTGAGGCCATGTTTATCTCTGATGCCCATACGGAAGAACTGATCGGCGAGACCTGCAAGGCGATTGAGAACGCAGTCTCTTTTTCTGAATGATGTAAGCCGCCGGAGAGCGGATGGAAAGCCCGGAACACAGGGCCGGGAGAGGCGCCCAGGCGGGAACAGAACTACTTGGAAAGATGTGCATGCATAACTACCAGGAGGAAGCAACGATGATTATGATGGACAATGTATGTAAGTCATACAGGATTGCAAAGAGGAACGGAGGCTTTCAGGAAGCCGTGAAGGCCCTGTTCCACAGAGAGTACGAAGAAATCCACGCGCTTAAAAATGTGAGTTTTACCATCTCTGACGGGGAGATGGTGGGCTATATCGGTCCCAACGGAGCGGGGAAGAGTTCTACTATCAAAATTCTAAGCGGAATATTGACGCCCGACAGCGGCAGCTGCCTGATAGACGGCAGAGTGCCTTGGAAAAACCGCATCGAACATGTGCGCCGGATCGGCGTGGTGTTCGGCCAGCGCACGCAGTTGTGGTGGGATGTTCCGGTCATAGATTCCTATGAGTTATTAAAAGAGATCTATACCATCCCGGACCAGGTCTATCGGTCCAATCTCGATGAATTGACGGAGTTATTGAATCTGGGGGAACTGCTGCGCACCCCGGCCAGGCAGTTGTCTCTGGGGCAGCGTATGCGTTGTGAGATAGCGGGTTCCCTGCTCCACAGTCCCCGGGTTTTGTTTCTGGACGAGCCCACCATCGGTCTGGATGCCGTGTCCAAGCTGGCAGTGCGGGACTTTATCAGAAAGCAGAATGAGATCCATGGAACCACGGTGATCCTGACCACCCATGATATGCAGGATATTGAGGCGCTGACCAGGCGGATCATTCTGATCGGTAAGGGGCAGATTCTGATGGATGGTACGCTGGAGGAGATTCGGCGCGGCGGGGAGAGCATTGACCAGGAGCTGGCGGAACTGTATCGCAGTTATGACATATAACGGCAGAGGTTTGAAGAGGGATAGTTTCATATGGATTTGAATGTCTGCGTAAGCGGGCAGTTAGGAGTTGAGATGAAAAAGTATCTTTCGTTCTTTCGGCTGCGGTTTATTATGGGACTGCAGTACCGTACGGCGGCAGCGGCGGGGATTGTGACTCAGTTTTTCTGGGGCGCCATGGAAATTTTGGCATTCCGGGCATTTTACGAGGCGGATGCGGCGGCTTTTCCCATGCCTTTTGAGGCAGTGGTGACTTATGTCTGGCTGCAGCAGGCATTTTTGGCCATGTTTGCAGCCTGGGGCATGGAGGGGGAAATCTTTGATGCAATTCGAAACGGCAATATTGCCTATGAACTCTGTCGGCCGGTGGGCATCTATCAGATGTGGTTTGCCCGTTCTGCGGCCAACCGGGTCTCCAGGGCATTGCTGCGTTGTGTTCCGATTCTGGCGGTGGCCTCTCTGCTGCCGGCGCCCTATGGCCTGGGGCTGCCGGCCAGCCCGGCCCATGGAGTTCTTTTTCTGTTGACGCTGCTGCTGGGGCTGTTGGTTATGGTGGCCTTTACCATGTTGGTATATATTACCACTTTCTATACCCTTTCCCCGGAGGGGGTTCGGATTTTCTGCGTGTCGGCGGTGGAATTTTTTGCCGGGGCCGTGATTCCGCTGCCCTTTTTTCCCGAAAAAGTACAATATGTTCTGGAACTGCTGCCTTTTGCCGCCATGCAGAATGTGCCGCTGCGTGTCTACAGCGGCAGTATGACGGGACAGGAAATGCTGCGGGCGGTCTGTCTGCAGGTGTTCTGGCTGGCGGTGTTGACGGGAGTGGGATGGAATCTTTGCAGGAGAGCGGAAAGAAGAGTGACAGTGCAGGGAGGGTAGTATGAGAAGAAAAATTCGCCTATACAGACAGTATGTATCTATCGTGGTACGGGGGATGATGCAGTACAAAGCCTCCTTCCTGCTGAATTCCCTGGGACAGTTCCTGGTATCTTTCAGCGTGTTTCTGGGAATCTATTTTATGTTCCGCAGGTTTCATCAGGTCAGAGGATACAGTTACAGCGAAGTGCTGCTCTGTTATGCTATAGTGCTGATGGAATTTTCGCTGGCGGAGATGTGGGCCAGAGGATTTGACACATTTTCGGGCCTGGTCAGAAGCGGCGAGTTTGACCGGGTATTGGTGCGGCCCCAGGGAGAGATTCTGCAGGTGCTGGGCAGCAGATTTGAACTGACCCGGCTGGGCAGGATGTCCCAGGCTGTGGTCATGCTGGTTTATGCGTTCTGCACGGCGGAGATTCACTGGACTGTGGGCAGGGTGTGTACGTTTCTGTTTATGCTGGTCGGCGGTACGGCAGTGTTTTCCGGGCTGTTTCTCATCTATGCGGCGCTCTGCTTTTTCACGCTGGAGGGCTTGGAATTCATGAATGTTTTGACGGATGGGGCGAGGGAATATGGCAAGTACCCGCTGGACGTGTACGGCAAGCGGGTATTGCAGTTTGCCACGGTGCTTGTGCCCTATGCCCTGATCCAATATTATCCCCTGCAATATATTCTGGGAAGGACCGCCAACCCCATATACATCTTCCTGCCTCTGGCAGCGGTGCTGTTTCTGCTGCCCTGTTACGGACTGTGGCGGTATGGGGTGAGGCATTATAAGTCCAGCGGGTCGTGATTTCTCTTTCTGTAACCCTGCTTTGTCTTTGCCCGGACAATGGAGGACTAGCCTCTTTCAATTTTACTGTAATAGACATATAATATAGCAACGACAAACCGAAATTTAGACTAGCCGAGTATATGCGAAAAGGAGATAGTGCCTATTATGAAAACAGTTTTAAAACCTGTTACCAATGTCGTTTTTTTCTTCTTAATCAATTTTGGCTTCTGGGAAGTGCTGGTAGGGGCTGGAATGAATAGGTCGTGGGCTTCGTTTACAGTCTATGCCGTTTTGATTGTATTCGTCATTGCAATTTGGAATAAAGACTTGTTAATCAAATGGAATCAATTTAAAAGAGAAATAAAGAGTTGGCGGACTTTTTTTATTGTGTTATTGATTTGGCTCGCTGTTTCTGGAATATTGTCATTACTGTTTCAATACATTGTTAATGGGAGTTTTAAAACACAAAATACAGAAACGGTTGAAACAATGGTGGATACAATACCTCCAATCTTAACTTGTATCATGATGTCCATATTTACTCCATTCATAGAAGAGCTCACTTTTAGGGAATCAATAATCGGGTGGGCTGATAAAAGCAATAAAGTGGCGATAACAATTATGACTATAATATCCATAATTGCATTTGACTGCATTCATCTATATGAAATGAGGGAATTTTTCTATTATCTTCCACTCTCAATTGGTTTGACAACTTTTTATATAAAGCACAATAGAAATATTTATTCAAGCATTATTATGCACGCACTGGCAAACTTACCGGGTGCAGTTATGATGATAATAGCTGTAGCGTAAAATTTATATTTGGAGAAAACTCACAGGATAGATTTTATTTTGGAAACGGAAAGGTATTTATGATTTTTATCAATTACTCTTTTATCTGCAAGGTCGAGTTGCCCGACACCTAAAGTTCGACCTGTCCGGCAGCCAGCCGGATAGGGAATGGCAAAATTTTTTACATTTCTTTTACTTCTTTATCTCACAGGAGCAAAGAGCCGGGGCATATAGTATAGAAAACAAAACAGGATCATTAAAAATGGATCAATACAGAAAAGGGAATCAAGCATTTCCGCCGCAGCATCAGGACCGGCAGCCCGGGCTGGAATACCTTATGGAGCCGGTACCGTTGTCCGAATGTGGCAGAACGGGCCGCAGACTGGAGGGTAAGGCGGCGCTGATCACAGGAGGAGACAGCGGCATAGGCCGGGCGGTGGCTTATGACTTTGTCAGGGAAGGAGCCTCCGTTGCCATCGTATACTATAATGAAGAGAGGGACGCAAAGGATACCGCAGAAAGAATCCGCCAGCTTGGAGGCCAGCCTCTGCTTCTCCGGGGGGATTTGAAAGAACCCGAATTTGCCGGGTACTGTGTGGAAAAGACGGTTCAGTGCTTTGGCGGGCTGGATATTCTGGTGAACAATCATGCGGTGCAGTTTGTACAGCGCAGTATTCTGGACATTTCTCATGAGCAACTGGAGTTTACGTTTCGGAACAATGTGTTCTCTTTTTTCTATCTGATACAGCATGCTCTTCCCTATATGAAAGCGGGCGGCAGCATTATCAATACCACCTCCGTGACCGCCTATCAGGGTAATAAGGATCTGATTGATTACAGTGCTACAAAAGGTGCGATTGTGGCGTTGACCCGTTCCCTTTCCCTGTCTCTGGTGGAGAAGGGAATCCGGGTGAACGGTGTGGCTCCCGGCCCTATATGGACTCCTTTGATTCCGGCTTCCTATTCGGCTGAGGAGGTTGCCACATTTGGAAGAGGGACCTCTCATGTGCCCATGGACAGAGCCGGACAGCCCTGTGAAGTGTCTCCCTGCTATGTGTTCCTGGCGTCGGATGATTCCAGCTATATGACGGGACAGGTGCTGCATCCCAACGGGGGAACCATCACCGGGTCGTAAACAGCGGTCAAAAGCGGGTACTCCATTTTTAATATTAGTACTGACAAATCTGTTCTGATTGTGGTAGACGTAGTATGTCTATATTTTTAATCAGTGATATGCATATAAAGATGCGTTTATTATGAACTGTTTTATTATGAACAGGGGAGAGTCGAAATGCTTCATATTTTCTATGGGGATATGCCGGAGGCGGTATACAACACGGCGATATATTTTAAAAACGTATATGAGGAGAACTGGATCACCCAGCCCCTGTCCAGGGAGATAATTGCGGATGTGAAATGGAAAAGGTGATGGCTTTGGCCGGAAAGGGTTCCGGCATCCATTTGTACTTACCGGAATCTTTTGAGTGGTTGCTGCTGAGTTCCGATATTTTCAAGGATAAAGATTTAGCGCATATGCTGGAAAATACTGCGGATTATGCGGCAAGTGAAATCTATGGCAGTTGGGAACGCTTTTTCACAAGAGTACTGGTGGAAATCACACAGGGCACTTATCTGGCATATGCGAAAGAGAGTTTGAACAGGGCGTATTTACAGGGAAATATCCCAGAGAAAGTTCTGCGGGAAATGGAGGGAATTACTTTTCACAAATCGGAATAAATGGTAGTCATTTACGTATAAATATCCTTTTTTGCCGCACACTAACCCATGAGAGATTTGGCTTTTCAGGCACAAATAAGGTAAAGACGGCAAAGGAGTACGCAAATCTATGGAGGACGATACAATCAAGCTGCTGCGGGAGTGTAATGCGGGAGTTAAAATGGGAATCAGCTCTCTTGATGATGTGATGGATCATGTGAGGGATGAGAGTCTGAGGAACCTGTTGGTGAAGAGCAAGGAGACCCACTGTGAATTGGGAAGCGAGACCCATCAGTATTTGATGAAATGCCAGGATGACGGCAAGGAGCCGGGAACCATGGCCAAGATGATGTCCTGGATGAAAACGAATATGAAGCTGGGGGGCGAGGATTCCGACCGGGTGGTTGCGGATCTGGTGACGGATGGCTGCAATATGGGAGTGAAGTTCCTGTATAAGTATCTGCACCAGTACCAGGCAGCCGACCAGGACAGCAAGAAACTGACGGAAAAAATTATCCGGGCAGAGGAATCGCTGATCAAGGACCTGCGGGAGTACCTGTAAAAATGTATAATAGACGAAGATGTCAAGAGTTCCGATTGACAATCCAGACAAATATGCCTATACTGAATGTAGGAATATTTTGGTTGGAAAGGAAGTGGAGTCTGATGGGACTTAGCGTAATGGGAATTGGCAATATGCCTTACAGTATGGGCTATCGTATGAATGCTTCTGTCAGCGGTGCGGCAGGCGCCGATGGTGTAAAGCGCATGCTGCCCGTGAGTGCGGCTGGAGCGGTCAATGGGACAGAGGGTGTGCAGGACAGCCGGGCGGCCAAGAGGGTAGGCAAGGCGGAGTGCCAGACCTGTAAATCCCGAAAATATAAAGACGGTTCCGATGAGATGGTGAGTTTCAAATCCGCTACACATCTCTCCCCCCAGGCAGCAGGTTCGGCGGTGATGGCCCATGAACAGGAACATGTCTCCAATGCCTATAAAAAGGCATCGCTCAATGATGGCAAGGTATTGCAGGCCAGCGTGCAGCTTAAGATGGGCGTATGTTCAGAATGCGGACGCAGCTATGTGGCGGGAGGAACCACCAGCACCAAGATCAAGTACAATGAGGAAAACCCGTATGAGAAGAACGCCAAGTCTTTACAGGCGGAGGCGTTTAAAGGCAACAATGTGGATTTGGCCGTGTGACGGTTATAAAGAGCCTGTGTGTAACAGAAATGTTACATACAGGCTTTATTAATTAAACTGTATGAACAATTTCTAAATTTTCTTTAAGATTTCGGTTTATTACTTGTGGCAGGAAATGGAATATGCTAAAATGCACCTAAAAAGGAAATGCTAAGAAAAACATAGAATGGAGGAAGCACAATGAAAAATAGAATGTATTTTCTGCTTTTGCCGGTTTACCTGTTTGTGGTGGGTTTCGTACTGGTGGTAAACGGAGTGTTCACAGGGCAGGTGTCATCTGTCAGTAATCTGGTAATCAACCTGGTGTTCCTGTTGCTGATCGGTGTTCTGTTTCTGATCTCCTTCTCCAGCTTTTTCAGGCTGAATCGTCTGACGGACAAGTTGCTGGATGAGTCTGACAAGATATACAAGGCATACGATGAGGGAGATCACAAACTCTGGGAAACCTACCGCGCTAAGAGCAAGGTGTTTGAAGACGATGTGCTGGACGAAGCCTTTTACCGCTACCAGAAGAAGATGAATAGTTTCCAGACGAAACATGGGCTCATGGGGCGTTGTGAGATAGAGGATTACCTCAATGAGGACCTGCTGAATCAGGTGGGTATGAATTATTACAATTCAGCAATCTCCGGCACCATGACGGGCCTGGGGATTCTGGGTACTTTTATCGGTCTGTCCATTGGATTGGGTTCCTTCAACGGCAATGATATCTATACCATATCGGACAATGTAGGGCCGCTGCTGGACGGCATGAAGGTGGCTTTCCATACTTCCGTGTACGGTATCCTGTTTTCTCTGGTGTTTCAGTTCGCCCATCGCAGCCTGATGGCGGACGCTTATGACAAGTTGCAGGAATTCCTGGCCGCTTTCCGGGAATGTGTGGAGCCCATGGTCAACAATACGGATGATAACACCAAGGCCATGCTGGTGTATCAGGCCAATATGGCCAATTCCATGAAGCAGTTGACGGAACTCCTGAAGGGAGAGGCCAGAGACCAGGCCGAGAGCCTGGACAAGATGGCACAGCGCTTTACCGCCAGAATGGAACAGGCTTTAGGAGCGGATTTTGAAAAGCTGGGATCGGTTCTGCAGAAAGCCTGCGGTGCTCAGGACGCCTGCGCCGACAATTATCGCAATATGGCCGAGACCACCCAGGCGCTTCTGGAAGCCAATCGTACTTTGCAAAAAGCCCTGGAGGAGACGATGGGCAGACAGGAAGCCATGGTCGGACAGCTCAGGGAGCAGGCTCAGCGCATTGACGCTACCTGCAACACCATTAACGAAGAAATCAGCAACCAGTTATACACCTATGCGGAAACCCATGGAATGTGAGGGGATATGCGGAACTGAAAAACAGCATATGCCCGTAAATCGCACTGATGCACATGGGGACGCTGAAGCGGCC
>BLLU01000244.1 GCA_011959105.1 Lachnospiraceae bacterium
CTGGATTTTACCAGAAGGATTTTTCCTCCATAGACACAGAAAAATTTACAGCCTCCCCGGCGCTGGCGGATCTCCTATAATTTCTTTTCCACTTCAAGTCGGAAGACTCGAGGCCAGACACAATGCTCCCCAGCCCACCCGATCATTCGGCACTTCCCCCTCTCCCCGCAGTGGCCGCGCCCCCTTCCGCAGATACGCCTTCACCTTCTCCCCATACAAAAACACATCGTTTCCTCTTACAATTCCCGCTGGTGTCAAGTGATTGCTACAAATTTTTTTAACTTTTTTACCCCGATATCCCTTGAAAATCCGTTGGCTGGTGTTACATTATTGCTATTTTTACCAGGGGTGGAGTTACATTGTTGCTACAATATTTACGGCGGTCTGATGCTGCATTACTGCAATACCACTTCTGCACTGCCCGCCTCTTTGCTGAACGTCCAGTGAATGTCTATCACCTTTTCCCTGCTAATATCAATTCGATCTATAAATGCATCCGCCATTTCTTTTGTAACAGCCTCAAAACCGGCGTATTGCAGAAATTTCCCATAGTCTCTTGCATTCGCCTTTAGCAGATTATCGCAGACATCCAACTGTTTTTCAGATTCCTCCAACTTTTTTCGCCTGTCAGAAATCTGCTGATCCAACTGCTTTCGGCCTTCCATATACTGCTCTCTGGTATATTTACCGGCATGATATGCCCCCAACAGATCGGCCTTTCTCTCCGTCAATTCGGATATCTCTGTCTCAGCATCCGCTGCTGCCCTGCCGGTTTGTTTCATGATTTTACGCTGTTTTTCCAGCACTGCATCTCTGGCTATTTTAAGGTCCGCCAATCCAGTCATCTGCACCCTGATCTCTTCCAGCACGATTCTCTCCAGCACCTCATTACTGATGCTTTCAGAGACACACTCGTTATCACTGTTCAGTTTCTGGTTCGGACAATAATAAAACAATTTCCCGCCTGCAAGTTTCATAATCTTAAGCCTGCGTCCGCAATATACACAATAGACTTTTCCTTTCAGAGCATAAAGAATCGGCTTTCTGTCTACCGCTTTTCTGCGAAAATACTTCCCCTGCACCTCATCGAACACTTTCCTGCTGATGATAGCCGGATGATGATTCTCAAAAACTTTCCATTCCTCCCTCGGTTTCACGATTGTACGACTTCCGCCGACTTCGGCCTGAACAGACTTGTTATATACCATGTTCCCAATATAACTCTCATTTGTAAGCATGTTTCTGACGATTCCCGGCTGCCAATATTTACGCTCTTGCTGCAATTCCTTTCGATTTTGCTTCTTTCTCAGGTTTTTGAATTCCAGCGGTGTCATTATTTTCTCATCATTCAGCACCCTGCATATCTGCGTCAGGTTCTTCCCAGACAAGGACAATTCAAAAATATGCCTTATTATATCCGCTTCCTCCTGTACGATCAGCAGCTCATTGGGATTATTCCCGTTTTTCTCAAACCCAAACGGCGTACTTCCCGTAGCATATTTTCCCTGATTCTTCTTCGCCATTACAGAGCTTTTCACTTTTTCGGAAATATCCTTACAATAGAAATCAGCCAAAAGGCTTTGGAACCCGATATCAAGATCCGCCGTTTTTCCGATATAATTCTGGCTGTCATAATGTTCCGCAATGGAAATGAACCGTATGCCCATGAACGGAAAAATCTGCTCCATATAAGTCCCCAGTTCGATATAATCTCGTGAAAACCGTGACAGGTCTTTTACAATCACACATCTGATTTCTTTCTGCCGTATCTGTGCCAACATAGCCTGCATTCCCGGTCTGTTCATGGTTGTCCCCGAAATTCCGTCATCGTAAAACTCGCAATATTCATAATCAGCAAGGATCGGATGCTCTGCAATGTACCTCTTGATCAACAATCTCTGGTTCGTAATGCTGCTGCTCTCTGCCTTTATATCGCCATCCTCTATGGAGAGACGATAATATCCCGCAATTTTGCCCTTAGACATTACAATCACCTCCATCCCCGCCCCCGAACCGAAACTGGATGTCGATTATTCCCTCCGAAAAAACTGTAATTCTTTCTATCAGGGCATCTATCATCTGTACATTCAGTTTTTTGCACCTTTTAACTTTTTTCAGGGAACGCAGAAATGTGTCCTGTTCTTTTGACCTTATCTCACCTCTCCGTATTTTCCGCTTTAGTTCCTCCAGCCTTTTCTCACAATATTTCTCAAACTCTGCCCTGTTTACACGGAATGCAGCGTATTCCTGCTTACTGATACCGCCTTCCTTATACTGCATATAGATGTTTCCGGCCTTCATTTTCAGTTTCTGCCACTCCCGCATAATGCTGCCCTGTTCCTCCAGATAAACTGCTCTTCGCTTTTCCCATTCCCGGCGGTTCATGGCTGTCAGGTCTTTGTATGAAATCTTCCGACTTTCCAGTATATCTCTCACTTGTTCTAAAACATAATTTTCAAGCTGTTCTTCCGATATACTATTCCCGGGACATTTTCTCCCGTCAATGTAGTAGATCCTCCTGCAATCATAAGAGTAATTTCTTTTACCATTTACCCTGCTTTGATAATACCTTGCGTGCATTTTGCCGCCGCAGCCGCAGTATAGAATATGGCGAAATATATTTTCATCCTCCCTGACCACGCGTTTCAAGGTGCCGCTTTTGCTTTCCGTCTGCCCACCAGCCTCTGTCAAAACTGCATTAACCTTATCAAAAAGTTCCGGCGCAATAATTGGTTCATGGCTGTTTTCCACCGTGATCCATTCATTCTGCTGTGTATAGCAAATGCCCTTCTGCCCCGCCTGTAATCCCGACTTTGTCTTGCCCTGCACAAGTCTCCCTGCATATACCGGGTTTCCCAATACCCCTCTGATCACACCGGGATTCCATTGGTGAAGTACCTCGCCGTCCTCCCGGAATGTATGCCCGTATTTATTATAATCACTGATCCTATGCACTTTTTCTCTATATAAATAAGAGACCATCTCTTTATAAGGAGTTCCTGCGGCATAGCTTTCAAAAAGGTAACGGACGATTCGGGCATTCTCAGGATGGGGCATCAGTTTTCTGATCCCATCTACTTTTTCAGCCTTATACCCATATGGCGCTGTGCTCCCAATGTACGCGCCCTGCTGTGCTGCCAGCTTTCTAGCTCCCATTACTCTCTTTGATATATCTTTGGCGTACATATCATTTACCAGATTTTTCATATTCATTGCAAGTTTCTTCCCGGAAACATTGTCAGACATGGAATCAAATCCATCTGTGACCGCAATAAAACGAACTTCCAAAAACGGCAGAATCTTTTCAATATAATTGCCTGTCTCCAGATAATCCCTGCCAAATCTGGATAAGTCTTTGACAATAATACAGTTTATGTTTCCATTTCTAACATCATCCATGAGTCGGTCAAAGCCCGCTCTTTCAAAAGAAGTACCTGAAACGCCGCGGTCAACATAGATGTCAAAAACCTCAAACATCTGGTTCCCGCCGGGCTTTCTGTTCTGGTCTGCAATATATTGTCGGATAACTTCAATCTGATTCTCTATGGACTCCGATTTCTTATCCCCGATATCCACTGACAGCCTGCTGTATATCCCCACAAAGTATTTTTCAATGGATATAGTTGTTTTTTCTGCGTCCGCCGTTTTTTCCAAATAGCGTTTGCTCGTCCTCGCCATCTATACCACCTCCTGCACAGAAGTTTTTTCGTGGTACATCCGGCTTAAGACACCCGGTTTATCTATCTCACTATGAAAGCGGAATTCTATCTCCAGCCGCTTATCCTCATGAATGAAAACTCTGCGGATTGCCGTTACCAGCAGCTCTCTGTCAAGCTCTTGAATATCCAGATTTTCCTTAAGTTTTTCAAGCTGAAATATTGCCGCAACCCCATTCTGAAACATGTCCTTGATTATTTTCTTTTGAGCCGTCACAGCGTTTTCCAGCTCATTACATTTTCTTTCATATAACTGATGAAATTCATCAAATTCCTTTTTATCAATCAGCCCCTCTTTCAAATCAGAAAAAAGACTGCTTTTCAGCGCATAATATTTGCTGTATTCTGCCTGAAGACTGGCAATCTGTGAATCATATTCGACCACCTGGTCATAGTTTACATTCATCTGTTCCAGATACCGGGCTGTTTCTTCATAGGATGCCATCAATTCAAGGTATTTTTTTATCTCCTTAAAGACAATCCTCTTCAGCAGTCCTTCCTCGATGCTGTGTCTGCTGCATCCCATGGATTTATTCTTTGTCTGACAGATATAGAAGACTTTCTTTGTCCCCTTATAAGAATTTATCCGTTTTACCATAGGCGCTTTGCAGTCCGCACATATCAATATGCCGCTGAACAGGTTTGCCGTGTCTGTGTGATTCGATGCCCTGCCGTCAAATTTCAGCAGATCCTGAACCGTTAAGAAGTCTATATCCGAAACAATGGCCTCATGGGTATTCTCCACATATACCCATTCTTCCCTGGGCTTATCAATTCTTTTTTTCACTTTATAATTAATTTTTTCCTGTTTGCCCTGCACCATGGTACCAAGATACATCGGATTTACCAGAATGCGTTTCACAGATACCGCCGCCCATTTTGGGGTAGAGGAGCCCTCAAAACCGGAATGATACTTCATGCCAAGGGATCTTTTATATTCCATGGGCGACAGGATGCCTGTGGCGTTTAATTTTTCTGCGATTGCCGCCATGCTCATCCCCGCTATCTTCCATGCAAATATCTTTCTGACAATATCCGCCGCGTATTCGTCAATTATCAGACTGTTCTTATCTTCCGGATTCTTCTTATAGCCATAAACCGTGAATGCGCTGATACATTTCCCTTCCTTGCGTTTTACCGTTTGCTGGGCTTTCACTTTTATAGAAATATCTCTGCAATAACTGTCATTTACAAAATTTTTTACAGGCAGGATCAGGCTGTTGTCCGTCCTGTCCGCAAACAGACTGTCAAACCCGTCTGTAACCGCAATAAAGCGCACATTTAAAGCCGGAAAGGTCTTTTGTATCAACCGCCCGGCTTCAATATAGTCCCGTCCAAATCTTGACAAATCCTTTACCAGCACACAATTCACTTTTCCGGCGCGGATGTCAGCCATCATTCTCTCAAAATCGGGTCTCTCAAAATTTGCGCCAGAATAGCCATCATCTATGTAGATGTCGTAGATCCTCAGATCTTCATGGCTCTGAACATATGCTCTCAGTATGTCTCTTTGGCTCCCAATACTATTACTTTCTGTTTTTTTACCGCCGTCACTGTCTGCGTCGTCCTTAGAAAGCCGCAGATAAAGGGCAGTCTCATAAATATCCCTGCTGCTCACTTGCATCACTCCTGACTTTCCGTATTTGCTGAATCCCTTTTAATATTTCAGTTCCGCAATCTGCCTTAGATAATGTTTCAATGCATCTGTTGCGGAATAATCCTCCTTACTGAAATGTACTCTTACCACATAGCCCTCATTTATGTGGGTTGACAAATCTCCCTCCTTACCAGAGATATATTCCTCTACCTTTTTCTCTATGGGCTGCATTTTATCAGTCTGAATTGTGTCAATATCCGGCAATTCTTCCCTTTTCACTTCCATAATCCCTGCGCTCTGGATATTTGCACTCTGCGCAGTCCCCATACCCTGCGATTTTTCCATGAAAACTGACCTTTTCCTTCCTCTCTGCATTCTATGCGGGGCGGGGATTGTCCCATAACTTACGGAGTCCGTTTTTTCCATCACAGTAAGCGTCAAATAGCCCGTCTTTACCTCAGTTAGTTTTTCTGTCATACTTTAGCGTTTTTAAAAGGAGGCTAACTGGAGGTCCATTATGGAGCAGTGCCATGCACGCCGTGAAGGGCAGTCAGCCAAGCAATGGCTGGCAGATAATGATATTTCATGAAGAACAAACGGCGGGCTGCGGCATTTGGGTACTGTCGTAATACTTAAGATAAAATTACAGAAAAAAGCTGCATCCAAATTATATTGGACACAGCATCAAATATCATATAGAAATTTAATATAATAAGAAATATAATAATATGTTGAACTATATAGCGCTACAGTCCCTATACATACTGTAGCGCCTAAGTTGAGAATAATCCCTTTTCTTTTCCTTTTCTTTTCCTTTTCTTTTCCTTTTCTTCCAAATTCTATTTCCATTTGACAATGGGAAACAGTAATCGTTGCCTTTCTATCAAATATTGCCTGTATTGTTCACTTGCTTAATCAGTTGCAGGAACTGGCGATATTTTTGTGTACTTCCAGCAAACCGAAATTTAGTCCTATCCATAGACTACACGCATAAAACAGACATCTTTGAGAAGGAACGGAATTTCCAATTATCAATGACTGTCAAAAATACAGGCCCGGATTTGTCAATATATCATCACGAACACAGTCAATCTCAAAACTGTTTTTTTCTTCAAAGACTTCCCAATATCCGACATCGCCATTCACTTCAATTTTCCTTTCCCTCTTGTAAATAAAGCTGTCATAAGAAGGACATACAAACTCAATAGGATCAGGACTCACCCTCTTGAATTTATATACCCAAAAAGAATCCTTTACCCATGTTGTAACACTGAGATACGATAGGATAGTTCCACCTACTACACTGACAGCACCAGTAATTATTGCCATTGCTGCTGCCTCAGGGAAAATGATACTCAATGCAGCACATATCACCGAAACAGCTATGCCTGCTGCAAAATGCCATGATCTCTCTTCATATTGTTTGGTATCCGTATATCCATACAAATTATGATAATATGTCGTTCCAGAAAGCTGCAACTGTTTTGATTTCAAAAAAGAAAAACTTGAATTCACAGAATAAGTACTGCCCAAATTATATTCAACCTCTGTTTGAGGAACAGAAATGAAATCATCAAGGCTATATCTTATTGGCGCTATTGCATCAGTTCCTGAACTCATATCATAGTATAAAATTTCCTGCGTTCTGTTGTCATATACGGCAGTCTGCAGTTTGATTCCGTTCTCATAATATTCAACAACTCGACCAGAATCTGTTTCCTTCGTTTTCAAGCATGCATTATTTTCCAAAGTTATTATATGACAGTCATATTCATCTGTTGATGCATGTACCTCCATCGAAGGTATTATTGATGTTATAAGCATTGCGCAAATCAATAAAACGGAAATGTAATTCACCTTAATTTTCATACAAAAACCTCCTACTTTTGTTTTTTTGTTTTCTCTCTGCATTTTTTCATTTCAAGGAGAATCTTTACTATATTTTCATTTCTTCTAACTTTGACCACATAGGCTAAATTAGGAAAAATTAATAAAACCAACGCTATATTGCACCCACAAAACATTTTTACATGATAATCAAAAACAAGCTGCTTATAAATAATCAAATCCATGATTTCCGTTTCGGCTTCAAGAAATAGATATCTCACCAGATGAAAAAACAGGATTGTTTGAGAAGCACTTAACATATATGCACTTACCAATTCCTTTATATATGTCCGAAAGAAGTTCCCCGTTTTCTTCCTGTCTGCTGAAATTTTATCTTCTTGAATATGCCTTAGTTTTATTAAGAAAAGTACACAGTAAAACGCAAAGCCAATCATGATTGTCATAACAAGAAACAAAATAATGGCTTGTATAGATACTTTCCTATCCCACACTCTGCAGGCCGCAATATCCTTCAAATCAGCATTTTTAAACTGAAAAAACCAAAAGAATATTGCTAATAACATGGACAAATACACAGCCGTCACGCCCAGAACTGCTATCTCAACTTCGTAGATTTGATGGAATCTTTTAATTGCAGAATAACCCTTTTTCATAAAAATTCTCCATTCCGCTGCCTTCGACAGCACAAATAAGCGGTACTTTGATTCCATATAGTAAGATTTGTTTTTAGATAGGTGCCTATTAACGTACTTTTTCAATTTCAGCTTCCCCAGGCGGAATAAGCCCATCCCTCAAAAGCATTTCTGCCAAATTTTTTCGCCCCTAAAACTTCTATAATGCTTTGACTTACTCCGGTTCTTTGGGTGATCGTCCCAGCAGGGACATGTGGCGTTAGCTTCTACACTCGCCTGCTCGATACCTTTTTATCGCATTCTATTATGTTCATTGGACCTGTCCTCCTTTCAGAAAGAGCATTCCGAAATACACAATATTTCAAGATGACCCCGTATCTATCCAAAATCAACAATTTGATATAATAAGTATGCACTCTTTTTATATATTTGTAAATAGATATATTCCAAATATATTATGGATATTTAAAACAGTTTGCTTTTTTTGTCATTTGCACTCATTTTCATATAGCATCCTCTGACTCTTTGAATCCCACAATCCGCCTTCACCAGTTCACGTTTATAACATACTCCGATAAAAACAACAAAAGAAAAGGGTAAAACGCACCTGTGGTAGTTCTATATATAATGGGGCATGAAGAATTGATTTCTCACTTGTTCATCGACTCTGCGTCCGGCAGTAATCCAACACAGTTACGCCTTGCTTATAAAACAAAGTATCTCCCGTACATTGTACCAATTGGCAGAATGCCCTCATATTTGAAGCGTCTACGGGCTTCTTACTAACGTGACCTTATTATAACTCCCTCCCCCCACTCCATCAACAACGCGGCTGCCCCGGACACAATGGGCGTGGCAAAGGAAGTCCCGGTAAAGGGGCTGTATCCTCCATACAGATCCGGAGCCAGAATACCCACTCCCGGCGCCGCCAGATCGGGTTTCACCAAACCGGCCGAGATCACGCCTATAGTGCGTTCCGCATCCACATAGCCCCGGCCCGAAAAATCCGCATAGCTGTCGTAAGTGCTGTCATAAGCCCCCACAGTAATAACCTTCGCAGCCGTGGAAGGAATGGTCAGCGTAACCTGGGGAGTGGGCTGATAAAAACCGGTACGGCTGCTTCTGGCCGCATAACTGGGCAAATACAAATAATACTGGCCTGTAACCGTCTGTACCGGTTCTATGCGGATTGTCCATACACCGCTGTTAATATACTGCCTGCCTCCTGCCGCAGCATCTGCCATTCCTGGTCCCGGGGCTGCAGTGGCCGCCGGCACGATCAGTTCCAGATAAATCTCCTGAGCTGCCGCATAGGGAAGCGGTTTACCCAGATATACCAGAATCTGGGTCTGCTCCAACTGCAAAGTGTATTTTCCGTCCTCCACCGGCTCCGGCAGCGGCGCCTCCTGCCCCCCGGGGGAACGCAGATAGATACGATAGACATCACTGTAATTTTTCCATAATTGGATGCTTAAGGAACGCTCGTACTCTGCCACCGCCAACTGGATTTCCGCCGGGCGGGCTGTGCCGCCAGGTCCCGTCATACCTGGCGATGCCGTCGCTCCAAATGCCCCGCTCCCTCCGAAAGTCCCGGCTGTGCCACCCCCTCTGAATGCCCCGGCCGTACTGCCTGATGCGGCCCGGTTTCCCTCACCAAACAGATTCCCTGCCACATGTCCTGCGGAATTGCCCTCGTTGCCGCTTCCCACGCAGATCACGGAACGCCCGATCTCCGCCGCATTGTCCAGAAATCGCTCCAACAGAGAACCTCCGTCATGGGAGCCGTAGGTGTTGCCAAAGCTGAGATTAATCACCAGCGGCATCTCCAGTTCCATGGCCTTTTGCAGAGCATAGGTTACCCCCCGCATGATCTCCGTAGTGCGTGGGAAACCTTCCTCTCCGGGCAGCCCCAATTTCACCACCAGCAGGGACGCAGCAGGCGCTGCCCCTCGATATTGACTGCCCGGTATGCCGGGATTTTCCGCCATACCGTTCCCGGATATTCCGGGCCTGCTGCCTACGCTGTCATACGCCGGCAGGCATCCCGCCGCAATGCCCGCCACCGCCGTACCGTGGCCGCTGGTATCCACACTGGGCAGCAGCATATACCGTTCCTGCACATTGATTGACGCCAGAGCCTGATTAATTTGCTCTGCGGAAAACTCCACCCCCTGGGCAAAGCCGACCGGCGGCTGGCGCTCTCCATTCCCCGCCTCCGGCCGCAGAGTCTGATCCCACAGATACAAAATCCGGGTGCGACCTGCGCCATCCTGGAATTCCGGTCGGGTATAATCAATCCCCGAATCCAACACCGCCAGCAACACACCCTCCCCGGTCAAAAAAGGGTCCCGCAGCGTAACCTGTGTCATACAGGAATCCGCTGCAGGACCCATGTCCTGATAATAGTACCGCTTGGGCTTTTCCACATATTCTATCTCTTCAATATTGCTTACCGCTTCCACCAGCCCTTCCGGCACAGTCAGGATGGCATAGCTGTTGATCAGGTACTCCACCGACACCCCCAGAGCCTGCAGGCCGTCCAGGCTGCCATGGTACTTCACAATCAATTCCCAGGTCCGGCTTTGGCCGTCAAAGCCCACATTCAGGTTATCCGTCCGCATACGTTCCGCTTCCGGCGTCTCCAGCGCCAAGTTCAACAGGTTTTCCAATTTTTGATTCATAACACACTCTCTGTCCGGGTCTGTCCCGGAATCTGCCGTTTTCTCCTGACAGAGTATGCGCTTCTCCTCCCAAATATGCCCTTTAGCGCAATTCCTGAAAATAGCAGACTCCCTCTGAGAGCCCGGCACGCGCCAGCGCATGGTAAATGTCCAGCATACGCCGGTTGGGCCGATAAAAAACCCTTTCCGTACCCCAGGGAAGTCCTTCAATGTATTCTGCCTGTTCCCGTTCCAGCGCCCCCAGCACTTCCTTAAACCGCTCCGGATCTTTCATTTTCAGCGGACCAAAGCAGCAGAGCAGACAGGATTCCCGGGATTCTGAAGGAGATACGGGCATTGTGACCCGGCGAAAGCTGGCCTTTCCATACTGATTATACTCCCGCACATACTCCACCTTCTCTTCTGCTCCAGCCGGATTCTCCCGAAAAATAACCCCTGTATCCAACAGATGTTTCCACACGGTATTCCGAATCCTTTCATAAGGGGTCGGAAAAGCCAGTTTCTCCTGTATCTGCTTTACCGTATAACCCAGATCCGCCAGATGACGGATCGCGCCTCCGCTGGCCACATCATAGACAAAATCGGACAATGCTCTCTGAAAATATGTCTGTTCCATATCACTCCTGCCAGAATTGCTGTAACGCAGACACCGCGTATGCCGTGGCCCGGCTGCATCCTGTCTCCACTGCCGAGTGCATGGCAAGCTGAGGCAGGCCGATGTCTACGGAGGCCAGGGACACATGAGATGTGGAGATATTGCCCAAAGTCGAGCCCCCTGCCATATCCGAACGATTGGCAAAGGTCTGATAGGGTACTCCGGCCCGCTGACACCAGAGTTTCATCCATGCAGCCGAGACGGCATCCGAAGTATACTTTTGCCCCCCATGATACTTGATCACGATACCGCCGCCAAGCACCGGGCGGTTGGTGGGATCCGCCTTCTCCGGGTGTGCGGGATGTACCGCATGGGCATTGTCCGCAGAGATCAGAAAGCTGTCCGCCACCAGCTGCCTGTACATGGAAGGTCCATAGCCCAGGCTGCTCTGTATCCGCAGCAAAACATCTTCCAGAAATGTGGAATCCGCGCCCTGTCTGGTCCCGCTGCCCACCTCCTCATTGTCAAACACCGCCAGTACATTGGCATATTGCCCGGGTATAGCAGACACAAAACCTTCCAGCCCCGCATATACACATTGCAGATCATCCAGCCTGGGGCTGAGAATAAATTCTCCCTCCCGGCCCAGTAACCGCCCTTTTTCCCGGACATACAGATACAGATCCCCATCCAGTATATCCTCGGGGCATATCCCCAGTTCCCGGGCAATCTCCCGAAGCAGCATCCCCTGGGGAGACTGGGAAGCGGATTCTTCCTGCGGCTCCTGCCACAGCCCCATCAGCGGCAGCATGTCCGCCTGGGGATTGTACGCATAGCCCGAATTGATATCCCGGTTCATATGCACCGCCAGATTGGGAATCACCAGCAAGTCCCTGTCCAGGTTCACCAGCCGCGTACCCACGCCGCCCTCCGGCTCCCGCACCGCCACCCGGCCCGCCACGGACAGGGGACGGTCCAGCCAGGTGGACAGGATCATGCCGCCGTACTTCTCCACATTCAGACGCACATACTGCTTCTCCGCCACCGTCTCCGGCAGAGCCTTCACCTTGAAGGTGGGAGAATCACTGTGGGCCGCCGCAATGTGATAGCCTCTGAAAGGACGCTCCTTTCCCGGACCGGCAGCCTCCGGCAGCCGAAACGCAATCAGAGAAGAACCGTTCCGAATCACATAATAGGAACCACCCGGCTGCAGTTCCCAGCTGTCCTGCTCCCGCCGCTCCGCAAACCCGGCCTTCTCCAGCCTTTTTTTCAGATTGTCAATTACATGGAATACGCTGGGACTATCCTGAATGAATTCCAGGAGTCCCCTGTTTAACTGTTCTTCCCTTTTTCCTTCCATCTCTGCCCTCTCCTATCTGTCGCGGTAGACAATGGCCCGGGCAACCTGGTCCGCCTGCTCCTGGCCTAACAGCCTGGCCACTATGGCCAGGGAGAAAGAAATGGCGCATCCCATCCCTCTGCCGGTGATCACATGGCCGTCTGTGGTGGCTTCGTCCTGAGAAATCAAAGCCCCCTCCAGATGCTCTTCCCAGCCGGGATAGCAGCCCGCCTTCCTGCCCTTAAGGATCCCTCTGTGCCCCAGTATGCTGGGAGCCGCGCAGATGGCTGCCAGGTATCGACCCGCCCGGTCAAAAGCATCCACCTGGTCCATCAGCCCCTGGTGGGCCTCCAGATTCTTTGTACCCGGCATCCCCCCGGGAAGCACGATCATATCCAGGCTGTCAAAATCCACTTCTTCGAAAAGCATATCCATCCGCACCCCGATCCCATGGGAGCCATTGACCACCTGTTGGCCGTTCACCGACACCATCTGCACTTCCAACTCCGCCCTGCGGCAAATGTCCACCACGGTCAACGCCTCAATCTCCTCATATCCCTCCCCCAAAAAAACCGCAATCCTGCCCATTTATTCCTGCCTCCATCCACTATTTTCTGTTCATAAAAATATTTAATTCATTATACCTTCATTTTTTCCCGCTGTCACCCTTTTTTTTCTGCGCAAAATAGGGTATAATGAATTGTGCGAACGCAGCATCCCATTAAACCTAATATGAAATGAGACATACAGATGGAAATTGAACGCAAATTTACTCTGAAATCACTTCCGGACAATCTGGAGCGTTATCCTCGTCTCCGGATAGAGCAGGCATACCTGTCCACCAATCCGGTGGTGCGGGTGCGCAGGGAAAATGACGAATATTATATGACCTACAAGGGCAGCGGCATGATGGCCCGGGAGGAGCATAACCTCTGGCTCAGCGAAGAGGCCTACTATCATCTGCGGGAGAAAGCGGACGGGAGAATCCTGTCCAAGACCCGTTATCTGATCCCCCTGGAATGTCCCGGCTTCAAGCCCGGTTTCCCCACGCCGCCGAAGGACTACAGCCTCACCATCGAACTGGATGTATTTGAGGGAGAGCTGGCCTCCCTGGTTCTGGCCGAGGTGGAGTTTGGCAGCACCGAAGCTGCTCAGGCTTTCCTGCCCCCGGACTGGTTCGACGAGGACGTAACCTATCGCAAAGAGTATCACAATTCCTACATGGCTTTGCATAAACTGGAGGATTTCATGCCCTCCGGGCACTGAATTTCCGAAACCGTAAAAATAGCCACAGCCGCCTGCATGTCTCGATTCCGACATGCAGGCGGCTGTGTTCTATGTTTATTCAGGCGGGCTCTTCCCCTTTATGCAGGGAATTATGCCCTGCCGTATGTCTCGGCCAGTTCCCTGATCCTTCCGGCCAATTCGGGCGTCGCCGCCTCCGGCAGCATCCGCCACTCCCAGTTGCCCCCCAAGGTGGAAGGGGTATTGATTCTCCCGGCATTGTCCAGACACAGATAATCCTGCATGGGAATCACGGCAGTGTCCGCCACGCTGGCAAAGGCTGCCCGGATAAAGTACCAGGGAATGTCCCTGCTGCCCCGGATATCCATATATTTTTTGGCGCTGCGCCGGGTCCTGGCGTCCGCATTCTTATACCATCCCAACATGGTCTCGTTGTCATGGGTTCCTGTGTATACAATGCAATTGCAGGGATAATTGTGCGGCAGATAGGCATTGTCCGCGCCGTCTCCAAATCCGAACTGCAGAATTTTCATGCCCGGATAACCCGTCTTTTTCACCAGAGCAATGACTTCTTTGGTCAAAAATCCCAGATCCTCCGCAATTACATCCAAATCTCCCAGGGACTCCTTCAAGGCTCTGAACAGGTCATAGCCCGGCCCTTTGACCCAGTGGCCCCCTTCCGCCGTCTCATCCCCGTAGGGTACGAACCAGTAAGACTCAAATCCCCGGAAATGATCGATCCGCACCACATCATACAGCCGATAACAGTAGGCGATGCGGCTGATCCACCAGGCATAGCCCGTCTCCCGATGGTACTCCCAACGATACAGCGGGTTGCCCCACAACTGCCCGGTGATGCTGAAAGAATCCGGCGGACAGCCCGCCACGCCGATGGGCATATTGTTCTGATCCAGTTGAAAAAGTTCCGGATTGGCCCAGGTATCCGCGCTGTCAAAGGCCACATAGATGGGAATGTCCCCCACAATACGGATGCCCTTCTCATTGGCATAAGCCTTCAATGCTTTCCACTGGGAAGCAAACAGGTACTGCTGGAACTGATAGAAACCGATCTCCTCCGCCAGTTCTTCCCTGTATTTTTTCAGAGCCCCTGGCTTTCTCAGGCGGATGTCCTCATCCCATTCCACCCAGCACACATACTGAAAATGGCTCTTCACTGCCATGTACAGGGCATAATCCGCCAGCCAGTCCTGATTCTCCTTTGCAAATTCCAGATAGTCCTGCCCCTGCAGCAGGCCGTCCTCTCTCGCCCTTACGTAGGCAATGCGCAAAAGTTTGAATCTGGTGAGCCAGATTTTCTCATAATCCACATAGGAGGGATTGCTGCCGTAGTCCACGGCCTCGCACTCCTCCTCCGTCAGATACCCCTCCCGGATCAATGCCTCCAGATCAATATAGTAGGGATTGCCCGCAAAGGTGGAGAAAGACTGATAAGGGGAATCCCCATAGCTGGTGGGCCCCAGGGGCAGAATCTGCCATAGTTTCTGTCCCGCCGCCTCCAGAAAATCCACAAATGCGTAGGCTTCCCTGGAAAAACCCCCGATCCCGTATTTGGAGGGAATACTGGATATGGGCAGCAGAATCCCGCTCTGCCGCCGGGAACCTTTTTTGCTTTTTTTCGTTTTTGTCGCCATATGATCACCTCAACGCCCGACTGTCTGTTTGGGCCTAACGCAGCTTCCAGATATCCTCATTGTATTCGGCAATGGTTCTGTCAGAAGAGAAGAACCCTGCTTTGGCAATATTCACCAGGCTCATACGCTTCCACTTGCCTCTGTCCTCATAGTCCTTCAGCGCCCTGTCCTTCACCTTGATATAATCCCGCAGATCCAGCAGCGTCATGAACCAGTCCTTGTTCAGAAGTTCTTTATACAGACGCTCCAGGTTTTCCTTGTGCCCCACTGCCATGGCCTGCTCACCCACAATAAAGTCCACGGCTTCCTTGATAACTTTGCTGTTGCGGTAGAACTTCTTCGGATTGTAGTCCGCATTGGCGTAGTGGGCGATCACCGCGTCGGATTTTTCACCGAAGATATAGATGTTGTCGTCCCCCACCAGCTCGTGAATCTCCACATTGGCGCCATCGCTGGTGCCCAAAGTCACAGCTCCGTTCAGCATGAATTTCATATTGCCCGTGCCGCTGGCCTCCTTGCTGGCCAGGGAAATCTGCTCCGAGATGTCACAGGCGGGAATCAGCTTTTCCGCATAACTCACATTGTAGTTCTCCACCATCACCACTTTCATATGGGGCGCCACATCTGGATCCTTGTTCACGATCTCCTGTAATACCAGAATCAGGTGAATGATATCCTGGGCAATCACATAGGCAGGGGCTGCCTTGGCGCCAAAGATAAAGGTAATGGGACGTTTGGGAATTTTGCCCTTCTTGATCTCCAGGTATTTGTGAATGATATACAGGGCGTTCATCTGCTGGCGCTTGTATTCATGCAGCCTCTTGACCTGGATGTCAAAAATGGAATCGGGATTGATCTCCACTCCCTCCTTTTCCCTGATATAAGTGGCCAAGGCTTCCTTTTTCTGTTTCTTGATGGCAGCGATGGCGTCCAGGGTTTCCTGATCCTCGCTGTATGCAAGCAGCTTCTCCAGTTGTGCCGCGTCCTTCTTAAAGCCGCAGCCTATTTTGTTCTCCAACAGGGCCGTCAGTTCTTTGTTGCAGGACAGCAGCCAGCGGCGGAATGTAATGCCATTGGTCTTATTATTGAATTTGGCGGGATACAGCTTATAAAAATCATGCAGTTCCGTCTCCTTCAGAATCTCCGTGTGGATGGCGGCCACGCCGTTGACGGAAAAACCATAATGGATGTCAATATGGGCCATGTGTATTCTCTTGTCCCGGTCAATGATCTGAACCTTCTCATTGGGATAAAGTTTGCGCACCCGCACATCCAGTTCCTTGATAATGGGTACAAGCTGGGGAACCACCTTCTCCAGATACGCCAAAGGCCATTTCTCCAGTGCTTCCGCCAGAATGGTGTGATTGGTGTAAGCACAGGTCTTGCTCACCACGCCGATGGCCTCATCCATGGAAAAGCCCCTGTCCTGGGTCAGAATGCGGACCAGTTCCGGAATCACCATGGTGGGATGGGTGTCATTAATCTGGATCACCGCATGTTCGTTCATTTTGTGCAGATCATACCCCTTGGCCTCCAGTTCTTCCAGAATCAGCTGCGCCCCATTGCTGACCATGAAATACTGCTGGTAGATCCGCAGCAGATGGCCCGCTTCGTCAGAATCGTCCGGATACAGGAAGAGAGTCAGGTTCTTGTCAATTTCGGTCTTGTCAAAATCAATGCCCTCCTCCACCATGGACTCATCCACTGTCTCTATGTCAAACAGATGCAGTTTGTTGATCCCATTCTCATATCCCACCACGTCGATATCATACAGACGGCTCTTTACCTTCTTTTCGCCGAACATGACGGTGTAGGAAGTGTTGGTCCTGGTGAGCCAGGACTGCTTCTCAATCCACTCGTTCTTCTCCGCAGTCTGCAAATTATCCGCAAACACCTGCTTGAACAGGCCGAAATGATAATTCAGGCCGATACCGTCCCCAGGCAGCCCCAGAGAGGCAATGGAGTCCAGGAAGCAGGCTGCCAGACGGCCCAGGCCGCCGTTGCCCAAAGAGGGTTCCGGTTCCGCTTCCTCGATCTCGGCCAGGCTCTTGCCCTTGGAAGCCAGCAATTCTTCCATCTCCCCATAGACCTGCAGGTTAATCAGATTGTTGCTCAGCAGCTTGCCGATCAGGAATTCCGCGGAGATGTAATATACTTTCTTCTCTCCGGTGATGGCTTCTTTTTCCCCCATCAAATCCTTGGTTACATTCAGGACGCTATAATACAGTTCCTGACTGGTACAGTCGGCAATGTCCTTCTTGTAAAGATCTTTCGTCCATTTTTGCAGTCTCTCTTCCAAAGTCATTTTGTGTCCTGCTCCTTTCTTAATTTAAATTTGATTTAAGTTCCGCATCTTCCCTGCAAGCGCACATACACTGTGATCAATTCCTGGCCGCTTCGCGTCCATGCCTTAATCAGCTTACTTTCCATTGTCCACGGAACCTTATGTTTCGCTCATTATGCCTATTATGCCTCGGAAAACGTTTTCCGTTTCATTCATCATACTAGATATTATTTCCTTTGTCAAACCCTTTTTCTATTTTTTCCCAACATTTTTTTCGGTGCCCGGGCCCGCAATGTATCGCCGCAAAATACGGCATTGTGACTCTGTAGGGCTTGTGCTATAATCCTTGTGTGAGATAGATAAGAGAATCGTGAAAAACGGAGTAAATGTTGAATAAAATACATATTCAACTATTGATTTGAATGCGCGCAACAGCGCGCAGATGGGGGTAAAGATATGAAAACCAAGGGTATTGCCATGCTTTATGCCATAGCTGCGGCAGCTTTATACGCAATCAATATCCCCCTGTCAAAACTGATTCTGGGACATGCCGGCGCAACCATGACAGCGGCCTTTCTTTATCTGGGGGCTGGAATCGGACTGCTGCTCTGGGGAAGTATTGAAAAATTTGTCAAATCCGGGAAGCGGCAGGAACATTTGACCGGAAAAGAAATGCCCTATACGGTCGCCATGGTGATATTGGATATCGTTGCGCCCATCTTACTGATGCTGGGCATCGCGAGAACCACCTCCGCCAATGTATCCCTGTTAAACAATTTTGAGATTGTGGCCACCTCTCTGATCGCACTGATCCTTTTTAAAGAAAAAATCTCTTCCCGGCTATGGCTGGCCATACTTATGGTTACAGCCGCCAGCACAATCCTCAGTTTTGAAGGCATCGGCGCGTTTACTCTCAACGAAGGCTCCTTTTTTGTACTGGGAGCCTGTATCTGCTGGGGATTTGAAAACAACTGTACCAAAAAGATCAGCCACAAAAGTTCTACCGAGATTGTGGTCATAAAAGGCTGTTTTTCCGGCATGGGCAGCTTGGCCATTGCCCTGCTGCTGGAGGAGTCCGTACCTGCTGCCAAGTGGGTTATCGCCATTCTGCTCTTGGGTTTTGTGTCCTATGGGCTGAGCATTAAATTCTACATCATGGCCCAGCAGCATCTGGGAGCTGCAAAGACCAGCGCCTATTATTCCATTGCCCCCTTCCTGGGCGTGGCATTCAGCATGGTACTGTTGGGGGAAAGGCCCTCCCTGCAGTTTTATGTGGCAATGGCAATCATGGCCGCAGGCGCGGCAGCCCTGGTAAAAGATACGGTCTAGCACAGGGGCTGATCAGGGCCGCTACCGAATCAGATACACGAAATAGGCCGCATATCCCGCCAGCATCACCAGACCGCCCAGGCGGCCCAGCTTCTTTTTCGGCAATACACATAACAGGAGCAGGACCATGGCTCCCACCGCCACCATACTGTCCACCAGAAAACCGGCGCTGTAGGTAACAGGCGTGATCAGCGCCGCCGTTCCCACCACGAACAGGATGTTAAAGACATTGCTTCCCACGATATTGCCCACTGCAATGTCCGCCTTCCCCTTGACGGCGGCGGTAACACTGGTCACCAGTTCCGGCAGGGAAGTACCGAAGGCCACAATGGTCAGGCCGATGAGTCTGTCGTCCATCTTGAACAGCCGGGCCAGTTCCGAGGCGGCGTCCACCGTCACATCCGCGCCCCAGACGATGAGCACGCCTCCAATGAGAATGGACAGAATCATACGCAGCGGCGTGTCCTTCTCCGTAAGCTCCGGCACATCCTCCGTCACGTCCTGCCCCTTTCTGGCCATGCGCAGCAGATACAGCAGATACACGATCATCAGTACCCACAGAATCCCGCCGTCCAGACGGCTCACCGTATTGTCCGTGAGTCCCAGCAGAGCCAGCACCACCGTGATGACAATGGTGAAGGGAATCTCATAGCGGATGGTAGATTTCTTCACCGCAATAACCCGGATCACTGCCGTCAGTCCCAGAATTACCAGCACATTCATGATATTGCTGCCCACCACATTGCCGATGGCAATGCCTGCGCTGCCCTCCCCTCTCAGCGCGGAAGCGATACTCACCGCCGCCTCGGGGGCGCTGGTGCCCATGGCCACAATGGTCAGGCCGATCACCAGTTGGGGAATCCCAAACTTGTCCGCGATCTTGGAAGCTCCGTCCACAAACCAGTCCGCCCCTTTGATCAGCATGATAAATCCCACCACCAGCAACAAAAGCTGTAAAGCTATCTGCATAATATCCTCCATTCTCAACGCACCGGGGCGTCAACATACTCTTTCCGCAGAACTTCCGCAGCCCGGAGAATTCTGCCGCAGGTAATAGATTCCGCGCTCTGCAAGGACTCTATTGCCATAAATGTGATAAATCATGAATGCCATAAATCAAGAAAGACTTTCAGCACATATTCCTATGTGCTAAAAGTCTTGTTCTTCTACAGTCCTGTAAAAGCGTGTAACCACGGCAAACGCGCCGGGGTATGTTGATTACACCTTTGCAACTACTCCCTTTTAACTTGTGGACAGGATACCATATTTCCCGTAACCCGTCAAGCATTTTTTCCGGTCTTTGAATGATTCGTGAATGATCAGCAGGAAAGCAGGATTACCGCCCCGTCGTAAGCCTCCATGGCCGAGAGCAGAAGCCTGTCCTCCCGCAGTTCCACGGAAATCCCCTTCCTGTGAAACTCCCCCGAAATCTGCCAGTGCCCTCCCGCCTCTGGAAGTTGTACCTCAACCACATTCCCACATGCCTCAAAGGAATGGGCCGCCACCAGCATCTGCGCACCATCCTCTCCCCGGCGGCACACCGCCTGCCAGCCCCGCAGATGGTTGTAGCTGTCCACATGGGGGCCCTGTCGGAAGGAACGCCCGTTTCTGATCACCGGCGCACAGCGCTTATAAAATGCCATGCCCTCCTCCGCGATCCTCCACTGCCATTCCTCCAGATCGCACACATCCCCCGACAGGCACATACGTCCCAGGAAAGTATTGCTCAGGGAATAATACAGCCGTTTTTCGCTGTCCTTCCGGCGCAGCACTGCCCAGATCTGGCTCTGGGCCGGCAGGATGGCCCTGGTCACATTGGCGGCGATCACCGGGATCGCATTGCACTCATGGGCATCGGAGAAGGAAGCCATGCTGGCCAGGGCCTGCATGGAAGGTTCCGTGCGGTGTCCCCCGGAGGAACAGTTCTCTATCACCAGATCCGGCAGCTCCTGACGCAATTCCCTGAAAAAGTCCTGGCTGGCCGCCATGTTCTGCCGCAGGCCTTCTCCCAGGGACTCCGCACCGTCACAGCCTATACCGATATTGTCATTGTAATCCACTTTCAGGTATCCGAAACCGCACTGCCTCAGATTTTCCGTCACCCGCTCCCGAAGGTATTCCCGCACCCGGGGCTTTCTCATGTCCAGAAAACGCCTGTGTCCCGTCTGCAAAGGGAATCCGTCCCTGTGGAGAAGGTATTCCTCCTCCCGGAAAATCCGGGATGCCTCCCCCGCCACCTCCATCTCATACCAGAGCCCCGGGATCATCCCCGCCTCCCGCATGGCCCGGGCCACATGGGAAAGCCCATTGGGAAACTGCTTCTGGTTGGTGATCCAATCTCCTATATCGGACCAGTCGCTGCCGTTCTGGATATGCCAGCCTGCATCAATGACGCAGTAGGTGATTCCCCTTCCTCTCAGGGCATCAACGATTTTCAGCATATTTTCCTCTGAGGGATTTCCCCAGGTGGTGCAATATTCATTAAATATAATGGGAAGTGTACGCTCCACTTCCGGCACTTTGTCCAGATTGGCCCTCTGGGCAGAAGTCAGGCGGTGGCTGATACCGTCCACATCCTCACAGGCTGCCGTAATAATCGCAGGAGGCGTTTCAAACACCTGGTCCTTTTTCAGGTATTTCATCCAATGACCGAATTCCCGGTCAGCCAGGCCGCCGGACAGGGCGATGCGGTCATCCCGGTTGTACACCTCCATCTGCCAGGAAGCCGGATGGCATACTTGTATGCCTATGCCGTATCCGTACTTCCTGTCCTCGGCAATCATCCACGGAAAGTAACGCCGGACAGGCATGGAACCCACCTGTCCGAAGCGCAGGCTGTTGGCCCCGATCCGCAGCCAGGCGGGCTCAAGCTGCAGATCCAGAAACGGAACAC
Organism: Lachnospiraceae bacterium; assembly: GCA_011959105.1. Lineage (GTDB taxonomy): Bacteria > Bacillota > Clostridia > Lachnospirales > Lachnospiraceae > Acetatifactor. The sequence goes on from BLLU01000244.1 coordinate 21,812, forward strand.
TCTCCAGCTTGCCCTCCATACTCCACTTGCTCTGCATGCGGTGGAGCACCAGATCCTCCATCCGAAGTTCCGGCTCCAGACCGGAAAAAGCACACAAATTGTAGGAGGAAATCATCTCCACCCCAACTTCGGCCTCCCTGCGGGAATGCAGCCGGGTATACTGCACCGTGAACAGGCTCCCCTCCGTATACTCCAGTATATGGGAAGCCTCCACCCCCTCTCTTTCCAGCACGGTAGTCACCCGCAGAACCGCTCCCTGCCGCTCCTCCCTCTGCTCCCGGAACACCAGCCCCGTCACCGTAGCGCTGTTTCTCATGGAATGCCCATGAGAAAAACCGTCGGGATAGGCATCCCCCAATAATTTCATCTGGACCACCGGCTCAATATTCCACCATCCTTCCAGAGTCAGCCTGTCCTTCAGTTCCCAGGGAAGCAGCGTCAGACCACAGGTCCCCGTGTCCCCCTCCAGCAGATAAACGGCGCACATATCGCCCAGCCGAAATGTACTGTATATTTCCTTCATAACATGCATTCCTTTCTGAAAGCCAGCCCCAGTATGCGTCAATTTTGAAAACAAATCTCCAACACATTGGCATAGGCCGTGGGCAGCTTTTCGGGCAAATCCACCACCAGCGCGCCGGGATGCTGGCAGAATCCCACGGGGCCATGGCCCAGCAGCCTGACGGCGCGCACCTGCTCTCCGGCCTCCAGGCTGGTGATCACCGTGCTTCTGCGCCCTTTGGATTTCATCACATAGGCATACAATTTCCCATCCTTCTGTACAAAACGGAAATCATCATCATCCCAGGCCACCTGCTCTTCCCGGAAACCGTCAATCACCACACTGGCATGTCCTTCCCCTGCGGTTCTCCAGGGCCTGGTACCATATACAGCCTCTCCGTTTATGGCAAACCATTCCGCAAGTTCTTCCAGGATCCACTGGGCTTCCTCGTCTATGGTCCCGTCCGGGCGCTGCAGAATATTTAAAAGGAAGGTCCCGTTCTTGCTCACGGTGTCCACCAGAATATCCAGTATGTGGTGAGGCGTCTTATATTTTGCCTTCCTGTCATAGAACCATCCGCCGATGCAGGTCTCGGACATCCAGGGATCGGGAGAGATGCCGTGAAGCTGGCTTCGCTCTATGTCCAGCGCCCCCACCTTATAGATATTCTCCGAGCGGTTTTTCTGGGTATATACGGCCTGGTTTCTGCCATGGATATTCTCCGACGCATTGTACAGATAAGCCACCGCTTCCAGGCCATAACGATAAGCCTCATCATCCGCTTCCGCCCCCTGGCAGAAGGGCAGGGAACTGTCGGAATAAAGCAGATCCGGATGGTAATTGTCAATGATCTCTTTCATCACCTTCAGCCAATATTCGTGGAATTCCCTGTTCTGGGTCAGCCAGATCCACGGATCGGGTTCCCCCGGCCCTGTCACATGCTCATAATTGTCATGATAAAAATCCCTGTAAGCCGGGTCATTGCCGTCATAGGGAACGCCTGCATAAGGGCCGTAGCTGTCGGCCCCCTTGTTGTCTTTCCACCACCAGAAAGAGGCTCCCAAGTGCTCCGTCAAGCCAAAGGGCATATGATATTTTTCGCAGGCTGCCTTCCACAACCCGCAGATATCCTTCTTCGGCCCCATATCCACGGAATTAAACCGATTGTACTGGGACTTGAAATTGAAGAAATGATCATGGTGGGAAGCCTGGGCCACAAAGAACCGGGCGCCCGCCCTGTAATATTTCTCCATCAGGCCCTCCGGGTCAAAATGTTCCGCCTTCCACAGCGCGCAGATGTCCTTATAGCCGAACTTGGACGGATGGCCGTAAGTCCTCAGATGGTATTCATACTGTTCCGTCCCCTGTATGTACATATTTCTTGCGTACCAATCCCCGCACATGGGTACGGACTGGGGACCCCAGTGGCTCCAGATCCCGAACTTTACGTCCCTGAACCACTCAGGGCACCGGAATTGTGTCAGTGATGCAAATGTCGCCTCGTACATGATCTTCTCCTCCATATTGGAATATCTTGACATATTTCCGAAATAAATCTATGCTTACAGTATAGGTACAAAGGCTCCGGCAGTCCATGCGCTTTTACATCAACAATATGGAGATTTCAACATGAGATATGAGTTTAATAAGGAATTAGTCGCAAATATAAACCATTGGAATATGGAGATTGATGACAGCGGATTTGTGTATCTGCTTCATGACAACTGGCACAGCGAGGCGGTCTGTTCGCCTTATTCCCGCCTGTACCTGGTCTCTGACGGGGAAGGACAGATCGACGCGGGAGAAAAAAGACTGCTGCTCCGGCCCGGGTATGCCTACTTCATCCCTGCCGGGTTTACTTTCAGCTACAGCTGCGCCGACTATCTGGAAAAACTGTATTTTCATCTGCGGCTGGTAAAGCCTGACGGCTATGACCTGGCCCACAGTCTGGGCTTTGTGGCACAATGCCCTGTTGAAAAAGAACTATTTGATGACATGCTCCGGCAATACCGGGGAAACAGCTGGGAAGATGTGTTTCTGCTGGAACAGGAGATTCGCAGTCTGACCTTCCGTCTGCTGGGGCAGTACGGCATTCTGCAAAAATCCGTGGCCTCTTATACACCGCTGGTGGAAGACACCATGCACTACATCCATGCCCATCTGTCCGCGGGGATTACCATCGGGCAGATCGCGGCGTCCCTGTTTACCTCTGAAACCACCCTGTCCCGGCGCTTCCATCAGGAGACCGGCAGAACCATTCACCAGTATGTAGAGGATATGGTCTTTCAAGCCGCATGCAAGCGCCTGGCTGTGGGCAGCCAGCCCATCGGCGAGATCAGCGGGGATCTGGGATTTTGCGACCCCTTCTACTTTTCCCGGCGCTTTCGCCAGCGCTACGGTGAACCGCCCAGCCAGTACCGCAGGAGGCTGCGCATCTGATATGCCATGCACACTGAGTGCTCTGCACATAGGCAGCCTCCGCCGTCCCGGGCTCCGCTCCTACCGCTTCTGATTGATGGGCTGAATGCCTTCCTTGCGGGCGTTGTGGGTCTGATTCTGATTTTCCGGCGTCACTTTCTGGGTTATACAGTTGAATTTGTCATGATTTTCCTGTTGGTTTTGACGCTCCTGTTCTTTTTTATCCATCTCATCACCTCATGGATAGTATGCGCCCTGCCCCTTCTTTTATGTATGCCGTCCCCGGGATTTATGGGGCAGAACAGCCCCTCAGATTTGAAAGGCATCCCAATAGGGAATAGCGGTTTTGTCCAGACAGGCTTTCAGCCCTTTGTCAGATGTCACCACCGTCATGTCCTCACCCCTGTCTATGGCCTTCCGGGCCGTGGCCGCAATCATTGCGTCCATGGATGCGAAATTATGTACTAAAGCATGGGGAATAATCTGTTCGGCGCAGTGAATGGTTCCTTCATCAAAGGGCAGAATACATACCGATACCAGGCCGGACGTTCCTTCCATGGTCTCTTTTATCAGCTGCAGCCACATATTCACTTTCCGTCTGTTCCATTTCGCCTCCGGCGGGGCATACCATCTATTGGGGCAAGGCTGACCGGTTTCTGAGACCAAACGGTTACATTTATGGAAACCGCCACTTCGCCCTCTGGCATATTTGCCCAGCACCGAGATAATTTCTATTCTGGTTATATTCGATATGAAAATGCTTCCGTTTGTAAGAGTACTGATCTGGGTGGAAAAAGCGGAATTCCCCTTTTTCGCCTCCCTGGTCTCTTTCAGCAGATTAAAAAACGCATTTGTATCTAACAGATATTGCTTTGGCATCCTGAGTTTCTCCTTGAACATTCCTGGGGACATGCAAATGACGGAATTGCTTTTAAACACGCCCCAGGAGCATATACAGTTCTTGCCGGATCCTTAAGAAGATTTCTGGGGAAGTTCCTTAAACAGCGCATCCATTGAATTTTCGTCTATGGGACCCAGTTTATCCTCAATCGCCGTCACCAGTTCATCCAGGTCGGCCCCCGGCCCCTTATTGATATACCCGTCAATCCCTATATTCGTAAGTTTCTTTATATCCGCAAAATTGCTGTAATTTGTATATACAATTACAGTGATAAAGGGATCTTCTTTGCGGATCGCGCTCAAAACCTCTTCACCGGTCAGCCCCGGCAATTTCAAGTCAAGGAGGATCAGGTCATAGGCCTTCTCCCGGAACAGGCTGAGGCCCTCCTTTCCGTCACATGCTATATCCGCCGAAATTCCATCCATCTCCAGCGCCGCCTTAACAGGGGCCGCCGTTGCCGCTTCATCTTCAATAATCAATACATAACTCATACCTGCGTTCCTCCTTTGGTCTGCTGTATCTGAATTAAAAACCGGGTTCCCCCGCGAAAGTTTTTGTCAATCTGAATGGTTCCGTTAAACATCTTCAATATATTCCAGACGATATATAAGCCAAGCCCTTCCCCTCCATTTCCGGAAGTGGGGTCTTTGGTCGAGAAAAAAGGCTCGAATATTTTCTGATAATATTCTTCCGGTATGCCGGGGCCATTGTCAGCGAACTCGATCGTAACCATATTATGCGCAGGAGCGGAAATCCCTATGTCTATACGGCCGTCTTTTTCAACGGCCTGCATGGAATTCAAAACCAAATTGTAAAACACCTGGGAAAACTGTACCTGATCTCCCTGCAGGCTGATCTCCGGGGAGCCGTCAATCCGATAGGTTATGTTCTGGCCATGCAGCCTCGTCTCCAGATCGCCAAATACCCGGCTGACACAATCCCGGACGCTGAATGTGCCCGCTTCATTTTTAGGGGACACCACAGGACTGAATCTGGCCAGCAATACCCCAAGCCGGTCGGTCTGAACCAAAATGTCCGATAGCAATGTCTCCAAATCTTCCGGCGCGTCTTTTCCTCTTTTTATTTTCCTCTGGTGGAGTTGGATCGCATAACGGATATTGGTAATGGGCTGCCCCAACTCGTGGGAAAAGCCTTTCAGCAGATCCCGCAGGGCGATCATCTGGCGGTTATGCTCCTGATCCGAAACCAGATCTTTCATCCTCTGCCAAACAAACTGTTCCGATTCCAACTGCACTTCGCTGCGGGATTTCGTTCCATGCTTTTTGTGCTGCCCATATTCATTCTTCTGATTCTGCTCCAGATTCCGAATGTGTTCATAAATGCTCTGGGCTTCTTCAAATTTGCTCAGACTCAGATAAAAATTATACAGGGTTCTGGCTATGGGAATACTGCTTGTGGCGCTTCTGTCCCGCATAAGTCTTAAAGTTTTTTCCAGTTCCTCGCCGCGATTCGCTGTCTGGAAATAATACACCAGTTCGTATTGGATATTGAAATCCGAAGATTCTATAAACTTTTCGTCTATCTGCAATACCCTTTCCGCAAAGGTATAATCCGCCTTTTTCCGGCACATCCGCAGGATGGCCACAATAATCAGTTTTTCAGTGTATGGCTTTTTAGTCTTTTCAATCAGGGACAGAGCCAGGTCATATCTGCCCAGTTTTTCCAATCTCTGAATCAAAAATGTATCAATGCCCTTGCTATTGGATTCTCGCGTCTGATTGATCTTATACGTGGCAAGAGCCTCTATTCGGGAAATGTCCTGTATGGACTCCCACTTCTCAATCTCTTTTTGAACAGCAGCACGATTGCGGTCATCGTTTGCCTGTTCCGCCGTATTAAGAAAATTTTTATCCAAAGCAAATTCGGATCCCAACAGAAAGTTCATCCTTTTCCGCAGTTCTTCCGGCAATTCCTCTGCTTCAAGAACCATCATGATTCTATCTCTGAACCAGCACATAAAATGTTCAGGGGCATTCTGTTCCAATTTGCGGTAGGCTTTTATAAAAATCTGAAATTGACTGGGCTGTATCAGCTGCAATATTTTGAGATATTCCTCCGCCGCCTCCTCAAACCGGCCCCCCTGCCTGTACATATCTCCCAACAGTTTTGGGAAAAAACTGTCATTGGGAAATTGCCGGGCCGCTTTTTGGCACATACCGATCGCATCCTCCATCATGCCCAAATTCCTGAGCCCGGTTATTTCAGCCGCAATCGCTTTTTGTTCCTCATACATAGGGACGCTTCCCCCTCCCCTCATGGAATTACCGATTCTTACATCGCTTTATGGGATTCATTATAGCATATCCCCTAAAATATGGAAAGAACAACATAAATTGCACTTGACATATTATCCGTATTTTTGCATTCCATTGCATATCATCATTTTTGTTTCCTTTTTTATTAGTATTTTAAAGCGTTCCGAGGCATTTTAAAAAACAAGATTGCTGCCCCTGTCAGCAAAACACTCAAACCAATAATTCCTGTCGGAATCGGACCAAGCAAGCTGCTTTTTGAAGATAATGATATCCATGTCCCTACTTCTCCGATAATATCTGCAGCCCCATGAATAATTGCAGCATACATGCAATTTTTTGTCTTTAATGTAATATAAGACATCCATGTTCCAAGTACGATCGTTACTAAAACCATCATTAGCATTCCTGTATATGGCGCTCCGAAATACTCTGTACCATAATTCATGCCATAGTATATTAACGGCGCGTGAGCCAGCCCCCATAATACGCCGTTTATCAGCACGGCACATTTCACAGACATTTCCCTGCACAGCAAAGGAAGCATATATCCCTGCCATCCAATATCTTCACCTAGAGCAATATACCATACAGGAAAAGCAATCGCTGACACCACATACACAATGAAGCCCATTGTGAACATCGAGCCGATTGTCAGTTCTATATTCTGGGGGGCGCCAAATGCTCCATATGTTGCAGAAATATATCTGCCTTGAAAATCCAAATCATCAGGAAATAGCAGAAAGAACAATATTGTCCCCAGAAAGATGGCCGCGCCGGGGAGCAGCGCTGAGAATATCAATGCTCTCTTATTCTCAAAAATTTTTGTGCTGAAATTCAGTGATGTTGTATCTTTTGTTAGCTTTCGGGTGATAAAAACAGACAGCGCAGGTGTTCCCATAAATACTGCCGGGAAACTTATAAACGCATATACTTTTTCTCCCAGGCTTGGTATAATAATCGCAATAATCCAGGGAATATATAATATTCCAAATATAAGGGAAAGAAATATCCCTATTCGCTTCTTAGCGATGTCTTCTGTTTTAATTTTCATCATTCTCCTTTCTCAAACCAAAACCCATCTGCAGCATAAATCCATATGCTCCCTGGTCAACCATTGCATACAGTTCTTCTTTGGATGCTTCTATTAAACCGGATGCAATAAAGCAGGCAAGCCCATGCGTGTAAATTATGGAATTCATAAAAAATCCTTTAGCTTTATCAACTGGTATTCCTGATTGTTTTGCTATCTGATCTATCATAACTGCGTTTGCGTCAGCCATTGTGAGAATCTCAAAACCACCGGCATGATATCCACTTTCGCCACTCATATACAGAAATCGAAACAGGTTCGGTTCATCAAATGCAATATCAATATATTTTTTCCCCACATTTGAAAAAGCCGGCATTCCTTCCGAAGCAGAAAGCATTTTTTCATTCGCGTAATGCAAAGCATATTCTGTCAATGCGTTACGGAAGTTTACCATATTGCCAAAATGCCATGAAATTGGCTGGGTAGAACAACCGATTCTCCTGGCCAGGGATTTGATATTAATTGAAGAATAGCCATCTTGTATCAACATGTCTAATGCATGTTTCAATATGGTTGCTTTGGGAATTTTGGGATTGCTTGGCATACTGCCTCCTCAATACTATAAACACTTTTACTGTAAACTCTTTTATAGTATTGCATGTAAATATTTAAATGTCAAGTATTTTCAACCCGCCAGGTACCTGTAGGCAGGCAGCAAAAAAACAGCCGAAAACCCTGATTCTCTAAAGAATTCTTTGAGTTTTCGGCTGTTTTCAGCTAATGCAGGAGAAGGGACTTGAACCCTCAAGGTGTTGCCACCACACGGACCTGAACCGTGCGCGTCTGCCAATTCCGCCACTCCTGCGAACAATATGTATACTACACTATCCCGGAAGAAAAGTCAATAGGAATTTTCAAATTTTTTCAAAAATTTTTATTGTATCTACAAAAACCCCTAAATATGCACTGTCTGCGGCAAAACATCACCTTGAGAGAACCGCTGGCGTACCTACGTCAACTTATATGTTCCCTTTCCCACTTTTCTGACTGATCCGGCCTTTTCACTTTGATTCAAAATTCTTTGCAGTTGCCTTGCGCTGCAATGAAGGTGAAAAGCAGCCTGTTCTACTCCCTTTAAAGTTTCATTCTCACATTTATATTTCATATAAGACATGACCCGCTCTGCAAGGGAAGCAGGGGCAGCGTCAATGGTGGTCATTGCTCCGATTTTGGCCGAAAGGCTGTTACAAATAAGCTGCAGGAACTTGTTGTTAGAGAGCAATATCTCCCTGTACTTTTCAAGAGAAAATGCTATGCAGACCAGGCTTTCGGCTGCTTCGGCATAAATATTGTTGTTTTTGGGATAAAAGAGATCCTGGGATGGGGAACAGCAGGAGCCGCACTTGCAACATCTTTAGGATTTGCGTGCGCGACGGTATATTATATTATCTGTATGATCCGCGAAGAATATAAGGGAAATCAATTAGTGCCTTTGATGCCTAAACACTTTTTACCAAACCCAACAATGGTCCGCAATGTCGTAAGGATCGGTATTCCAGGAGCCCTTATAACAGTGCTTATGAGTGTTTCCAATATTGTTCTTAACAACTATATCAGTATTTACGGGTCTAACGCGGTAGCTTCTTATGGAATTGCATATAAACTTGATATGATTCCGATTTTATTGTCAGTAGGATTATCCCAGGGGGTTGCTCCTTTAGTGGGCTATAGCTATGGCGGAAATGCGATAAAAAAGATGTCTGATATTGTTAAATTGACCATACTATATGGAATTTTCATGGGTGCGGTATTTGCTGCTGTCTTTATGCTTTTTGGGAAGTCACTGGCGGCTATATTCCTGCAAGATGGTGCTCTAATTGAACAAACGGCATACTTTTTAAACATCCTTTGCCTGTCGGCGCCCATGCTTGGCGTTATCAACATGACAACCAGTTATTTTCAGGCATTGGGAAAAGCAATGAAATCACTGATCATTACACTTCTAAGAAATGCGGTACTGTTTATTCCGGGAGTAATTCTTTTGAATTATTTATTTAAACTGAATGGTGTGATTGCGGCGCAGCCTGTTGTTGAAACGGTTTTGACATTAATATGCGTATTTATGTATATGGGAGATCTAAAATCAAACCGCAGGTAGTTCCTCTTTTCAGTCCTTCTCACAGCCCGGGGCCGCGCCAGCCGCCGCCTTGACAATTCCCGCAGGATGTGATATGTTTATAGCGGTTAAGCAGAAGCGGCCGGGCAGACAGAAGTCTGCAAGCAATACAATTTGGTTTTAAAACTCTCTATTCGACATACCAGGAAGGTATCTGCGCCCAGAAGGGTACGGGTGCTTTTTTTGCGCCGAAAAATTTCCCATATATTAAATCAGGAATCAAATACATGATACAAAGAAAGGATGTCTAAACGATGAATGAAAAAACAAAGAAATTATGCCTCTCCGCAGTTTGTCTGGCCCTGTGCATGGTACTGCCCTTCCTGACCGGCCAGATTCCCCAGATCGGCAGCGCGTTATCTCCCATGCATATCCCGGTGCTGCTCTGCGGCCTGCTCTGCGGCTGGCAGTACGGCCTGGTGATCGGCTTCGCCGCGCCTCTGCTGCGTTTTGTGCTTTTTGGCATGCCTCCCATCATGCCCACGGGACTGGCCATGATGTTTGAGCTGGCGGCCTATGGCGCCCTGTCCGGAATTCTGTTAAAGCTGCTTCCCGGAAAACTCTCCTGTCTCTACGCCTCCCTGGTGGGAGCCATGCTGGGGGGACGTATGGTGTGGGGAATTGCCCGCTTTGTACTGGGGCTGGTGGTGGGGCCCTCCTTCACTCTGGCGGCATTTCTGTCCGGAGCCTTCGTCAGCGCCATTCCCGGCATCGTCTGCCACATTCTGCTGATCCCGCCGGTGGTCATCGGAGTGCGCCGGGTGCTGAAGCTGGAGATCTGATTTGATGAGCAGTATCCTTGTGCCATGTAAAGGGGCTGTTGCAAAAGTAGATGAATAATCTGCCGGAGCAACGGCTCCGTTTT
>BLLU01000245.1 GCA_011959105.1 Lachnospiraceae bacterium
AGAGCACTCGGCTGTTAACCGAGTTGTTGTAGGTTCGAGCCCTACTCGGGGAGTTTGAAAAAGTCCGTAAACATCAAGGTTTACGGTGATAAGGAAGTAATTTCAGAATAGGCGGTATATCCCCATTACAAGGTGATATGCTCCCTCTAAAGTAGACAGTGAAAAAAGAAAACTGTCGAAATAGGGGGAGCAATAATCATGAGCTTAAAAGGGAAAATAGGACCGGAGGAAAAAATACAGGCAGTGAAAGATTATCTGGAAATGCGAAAGGGCAGCACACAGATACGGGAAGAATTGGGTATACGATTGAGTACCTTTCAGGCGTGGCTGCGAAAGTATCAGACGGAGGGGGCGGCGGGTCTGCATCCGAAGAAGGGTTTTACCCGTTACCCATCCTCGCTGAAGCTGGAGGCCGTGGAGGAGTATTTAGGCGGAGGCGGATCGCTGGACGCTATGTGCCGGAAATATAAAATTTCCTCCCACGCGGTTTTACAACAATGGATCATGCTGTATCATAAGGGCCATAGAGATTTCAAAACACGCGGAGCACGGGAGGAAAGCGGTATGGCCGAAAAGCGGAAATTATCGTATGAAGAAAGATTGCAGGCGGTGTTGTACTGCATCGGGCAGCAGTTGAATTACAGGCAGACCAGCGAGCAATACAAAATCACCTATCAGCAAATCTACAGCTGGGTAAAAAAGTATCAGGAGCAGGGAGAAGCCGGTCTGCTTGACCGCCGCGGGAGAAGCCGTCCTGTTTCCGGATACAGCGCGGAGGAAAAGGCAGCGGCAAAGCTGCGGCAGTTGGAAGCGGAAAACAGAAGGCTTCAGATGGAGAATGATTTCTTAAAAAAATTGCGGGAACTGGAAAGGGGGCGGTGAGCAGACGCATACGGCGCAGAAGGGCCTATGAGACGGTCTGCGCACTGCATCAGGAGAAAGGCTATGAAATCGCATCATTATGCGCATTAGCCGGGATTCCCCGCGGTTCTTACTATAAATGGCTCAACCGGGAAACCTGTGCTTCAGAAAAAGAAAACACCCTCTTGCTGGAAGAACTCATCCGTTTATACAGTGAAGTAAATGGCATCTACGGGTATCGCCGCATGACGATGAATGTGAACAGCCGGCTCAAAAGAAATTACAACCACAAGCGGATTTACCGCCTGATGAAAAGCGTGCATATGCAGTCCGTGATACGCCGAAAGAAGAAGCGCTACATCATGTCGGAACCGCGCGTTACCGCTGAGAATGTATTGAACAGGGAGTTTACAGCAGATCGTCCCAATGAGAAATGGCTGACGGATGTTACGGAATTCAAACTCCAAAACGGGGAAAAAGCATACTTAAGCGCCATCCTTGATCTCCACGACAAAAGCATCGTTGCATATGTATTGGGTCGCTCCAACAACAATCAGCTTGTTTTTGACACCTTTGACGCGGCGGTGAACGCTAACCCTGGCGCCCATCCCTTGTTTCACAGTGACCGGGGATATCAATACACCAGCCGGCAGTTTAAAGCGAAGCTGGATGGAATCCATGCAACGCAGAGCATGTCCCGCCCAGGCCGCTGCATTGACAACGGCCCCATGGAGGGCTTCTGGGGCATCCTCAAATCCGAGATGTACTATCTCCAGCTATTTCATACCTTTGAGGAATTGGAGAAAGCCATCGACGAATATATCGTTTTTTACAACACAAGACGGCTTCAAGCTAAGTTAAAGGGCCTGGCTCCTCTTGCTTTCAGGAACCAGACCCTCGTGGCCTGATTTTCTTTTTTTCATCTGTCTACTTGACAGGGGGCGGTTCATTTCCCAAACCGCCGTAAAAATTTGTAAAGACATAAAACAGGATTGCTGTACGACGGCTTTTTTGCCCTCGTCCGGCAAATAAATTAATAATATTTTATGTAAGCGTACATAATACTTTTATTTAATAAAATTGATATACAGATAAAGGAAAACAATACCACATATAAGCACTAACAAAAAGCTGCTGATAATAGTTGAAATAATATTTATCATGCTTCGGCTATCTCGGTTTTTAACGCAGATAATAGAAAGTACCAGTCCCCCAAAAACGGAGAAGATGTTTACTCCCGCCCAAATGGAACGTACAATATCAGTCAACACCATGTTAAATAATGTGGGAACAAATGCTGCCAAAGGCAAAATGCTAATAATCAATGCTGCTACACTTATTTTTTGTAGTCTTTTATTATCCATAACTTACCTCATTTCTTTTTTTCCAAAACGTTTCACCGCCACTGTAAGTACCAATATAAAAACCAGAATTGCACATGGTAAAAACGGGAAGAGGTTAAAACCAATGCTAATTCCCTTTGCCGTAAAATCATGCAGTGAGCAGGAAACCAAATAACCACTATAACAATAAGGGTAAACAATCCAAAGCCGTGTATTTGCTACCAATACGCCGGGGATCACAAGAAGCAGGTTTAAGCCAACGGATAGTAATGATTTTTCAAAAAGTACCGTAATGGCCCACATTGTCGCCGCACTGGGAAGCATAGTAAAAAATAATCCGGCACACCATCTCAGTATATACATGACCGGTAATGCTTCTGTGATTCCTGTATTGCGCGTTGCTACCAATCCTGCTATCACAAAAACAACAAGAAAAACAACCATTTCCATAAATAAAAAGAAGAGAAGTACGCAAAATTTAGCGGCTGATAGGGCATAGCGGCTGACGGGCAAGGCTAACATTTTTAAAATTCCGTTGTTCTCCGTTTCGCGTCCCACAATCATTACGCATACAACTATCATGCTGAACGGAAGCAGATAATAGGCATAGACCAATGCGCTCTGAATGAACATGGCTGCCCATGCGTTTGTATATTCCGGCGAAAAATAGTTTTGCAGGTTTGCCACGCCGGAAGCTACGACCAACAGCGGAGCTATAAAAATGAGAGGTATCATTTTACCTCGTTTTACTTTCATAAACTCGATTTTAAGCAGTTCTAAAAAGCTCATATCCTACACCTCCCTATTCGTAGCGCAAATATTTAGCAGCCAATAATCCGGAAAAAAGGAAAATAGCTGTTTCAGCCAGTGAAAAAATAACCACTATGAGATCAGGCTGTGCGCTCATCGCAACAGCTGGTTTTAACATAATCACAAAGGGGTGTATGGAAAGCAAAATATTACTCGATGCAGCCAATGCCATACCACTTAAAAATCCTGCAACACCGATACCAAGAGGCACCCACATATTTTCAAAGCGGGAAGAGACAAAAACCATAAAAGATAATACGGGCATTGACGTTATAAATGAATATCCGGCAAAAGATAGCAGCGTCTCAAATTTAAATGCACCCTGTGGTAAATCCGTCAGACCAATTTTTGTAAGTGCCAAATTCTGAAAAGCTATTGCAATAAAAAGCATAACAGATAAAATCAAAAATTTGCAAAAATACATAAGCGGAACACTCATAGGGAGCATATACATTTTTTTAACGGCACTTCCCTTAAATTCCATATTGTAAATAATACATGCGGCGACTATGATACCGAACATATTCAGAACCATAATCATGCCATACAACTGCGTAAGCAGCACGTCCATAGGAGCCAATGGCAGATTTAAAAGAGTGTTTTTCCGCACAATGAAATTGACAAAGGCGTATGCTGCCCCCAAAATGCCGACTGCAAGCATTAACGGAATAACACCTGTGCGCTTTTCTTTTCTAAGCTCGATTGTAAATGTCCTCATAGCTCCGCCCTCTGCTTTCTGCTGGCATTGTCTTTATCAACCATAGACAGGAACATTTCTTCCAAATTATCCGCAGCAAATCCAGACTGTAATGCGTTCTGCCGTAATTCGTCCAGACTTCCCTCAAACAGCAGATGACCATGATTGAGTATTCCTATATCGTCTGCCATTAACTCAATTTCGGACAGCATATGCGAAGAAATGAGAACTGTGCAATCGTAAAGACCGGGCAGCGATTTAATCAAATTTCGGATTTCATGTATGCCGGATGGGTCCAGTCCATTTGTAGGTTCATCTAAAATCAAAATAGGTGGTCTGCCCAACAAAGCTCCGGCAAGTCCCAAGCGCTGCTTCATACCCAATGAATATTTTTTTGCAAGTCGCCCGCCAAATTCAGAAAGCCCGACAAGCTCCAATGCATCCGTAACAGAACTTTTGGAAAGTCCCAAGATGCGGCGGATAATATCAAGGTTTTCTTTGCCGGTCAGATTTGCATAAAAAGAGGGTGATTCGATAAAGGAACCTACTTCTTTCAAAATGGAAAGGCGGTCATTCGGAAATTGCTTTCCATCGATTGTGAAACTGCCTTTTGTGGGCGCTGTCAATCCCAAGAGCATTTTCATAGTAGTGGATTTGCCCGCACCATTAGGACCGAGAAAGCCGTAAATACTGCCTTTCCGAATGTTCAACGAAACGTTATTAACAGCCACAAAAGATTTGTATTTTTTTGTCAACTGTTTTGTTGTGATTATGTAATCCATATAAACATCTCCTTTCTTTGCCTACATGTTACCAGCGCAACCTTGTGACAACATTCTCTTTACCTTACATCTACCTTACATTTTCATAAATCCCCAAAAAATTCATAAATATATGGTAAAATAACAGGGAAAGTACAGTTCATGCTTACATGAAGCCGTATTTGACGAGAAACCCATCGAGACGGCAGTCGAGATGTTACGATGTAGCTGTGAAAGGAGATTGACTATGAATGAAGATTATCTGCTGAATAAACGTATACTGCTTGTTGATGATGAACAGGAGCTTTTAGATATGGTTTTGTCTATTTTGACTGAATACGGATTTCAAAATGTCAAAACTGCAAAAAATGTGAAAGAAGCTAAGGAACAAGCTGTAAAATCCCGTCCGGAATTAGCAATACTTGACGTAATGCTTCCGGACGGGAACGGGTTTGAGTTAATGGAACAGTTAAAGAAAGGCGGCGATTACCCCATTCTTTTTCTTACTGCCCGCGGCGAAGATGATGATAAATTCAAAGGCTTTGATTTGGGAGCCGATGATTATATTATAAAACCCTTTTTGCCAAAAGAGCTTTTGTTTCGTGTCATGGCAATCTTACGCAGAAGCTACAAAGACGAAAATCCTCTTGTATGCTTACATGATAGTCAAATTGATTTTTCGCGTGCGGAGGTCATAAAGAATGATGAACACATCCCATTGACAGCAAAAGAACATGATTTGCTGTCTGTCTTATATCGCAATGCGGGGCGTATTGTGACGATTGATGCATTGTGCGAAGCAGCATGGGGCGACAATCCCTTTGGATATGAAAATTCTTTAATGGCGCATATACGCCGTATCAGAGAAAAAATAGAACAAAATCCTTCACACCCCATTTCGTTGGTTACAGTCAAGGGATTAGGTTATAAGTTAATTGTAGAGGGGAAATAGCATGAAAAGTATTCCAAAACTAATACGCCGCTTTGTGGGAATAATGGCGTTGAGCACAGTATTTCTAGTTATTTTGAATATTATTTTTTTTGCGATAGTCTTTGTAAGAAATGCGTCAACATTTTCCCCGTGGGATATGGCGGATCATGCCGCCGCCGCATTGCAATTAACAGATGGCGGTTATTCCATATCTGATAATGTAATGGCTGAACTAAAAGAAGAAAATGCCTGGGCTATCCTTATTGACAATGATACACGGCAAGTTGTATGGCGGACAGATAATTTGCCTAACAATATTCCTATGCAATATACATTATCAAATATAGCGGAGCTGACGCGAGGCTATGTAGATGGATACCCTACTTTTACGGGAGAAGCGCAAAACGGATTATTGGTATTAGGCTTTCCAAAAGAAAGATTTTGGAAGCATACAAGGGCAAGTTGGGACTATAACTTTATTGCTAATTTGCCCAAAAACACAATTATTTTTTTGATCATCAATATTGTCTTAATTTTCCTTATTTATGTTGTGGTTGATTCTAAATTGTTGCGTTCCATTAGACCGATAACAAATGGAATACAAAATTTGTCAAACGGCAGTCCTGTTTGTATTAAAGAAAAGGGTGTGTTTGCTGAATTAGCTGAAAAAATCAATAAAACATCTAAAATATTACAAATGCAGGCTGAACAGTTACGAAAAAAAGAAACTGCAAGGGCAAACTGGATCGCGGGCGTTTCCCATGATGTCAGAACACCGTTGTCAATGATTATGGGGTATGCCGGACAGTTGGAAAATTCAAAAAATCTGTCAGAAATTGAGCGTAAAAAAGCAGCTGTCATTATAAGGCAAAGTAGTCGAATGAAAGATTTGATTAACGACCTTAATCTCGCTTCCAAGCTCGAATATGATATGCAGCCGCTAACAATGAAACGGGAAAATGCAATATCTATTGTTCGGCAGGTTATTGTGGAATTTATGAACACCAATATTGATGATAAATTTCCGATTGAATGGAAAACCGCTGATACCCTGTCTGCCTGTTACATTAACGCTGATAAGGATTTACTGAAACGTGCAATATCAAACCTTATACAGAATAGCATAAACCACAATGAAAACGGGTGTGTGATTTATGCATCCATTGATGATGATAACAATACCTGTAAGATTTGCATTGAAGATAACGGGAAAGGAGCGTCCGACGAACAGATTGACAGATTAAACAATGCACCGCATTATATGATTTGTGATACGAATACTACCGAACAGCGGCATGGTTTGGGATTGCTTATTGTGAAACAGATTATCAAAGGGCATAATGGAAAAATTTTAATAGACCATAGTGAATACGGTGGATTCAAAGTCGTACTAATCATACCCAAATAAATTTGCTTGAAAAAGCGGGGAAACCTGCAACTTCGATGACGCTGGATCCATTCCCAACAAGCAAAATCTGTCCTGCAGGCCATAGCGCGGACGGGCAGATTTACGGAAAAGGATTCTCTATTCTTGCTTACACCAGTATGAAAGAACAGCGGCTTTCGATTTCTCAAAAGCCGCTGTTTTGGGCGTGATAATGCTCCGCTGTACAAAAGCCAGAGCTGGACTGGATTTCCTATTGCGTGTGTTCGTCAAATTCTGCTTGGCTAAATTTCTCAACGGCTGTCAACGTTCCATACCCGGAAGTGTTCAAATTTGCAAAATCACGAACCGTATAGATGTCGATTGACCCGTTTGCGTTCCACGAACTCCGGATTTCGCCCTTGAACTTGCCGCTGGTCAGGCCTTCGCCGTTGGAAGTCAGCACATCCTGAAAGTACCGCACTTTTTCACCGTAGAAATACCACTGGTCACTCTTGAAGTCATAAGTGATACCAAACGACTCATATTCCTTGGCCATATCTTCAAGCTCCTTTGCAGAGGGCGGATCGCCGGCTAGGGCAACGACTGGAGGAGGATTTTTGATTGCCTCAATGTCACGGGCGGCAAATTCTTCCGCCGAAAACTCCTTTACACCGATCAGCTTTCCGCTGGGGTCGAAAGAGCCATCTTCGGAGCGGACAATGTTGTTGAGGTCACGGACGGCATATACATCAACCACGCCATTTTCGTTGAAAAAGTTGTTGCCAGCCTGCGCTCCGTTCTCCACGGTATAGTAGTCCTCGAACCACCGTACTATTTTGCCGTTATATTGCAGTTCGTTTTTGATGGCATCGTACGTCAGGCCAAACTGCTCATAGGGCTTAAATTGTTCCTCGTAGGAGACATCCTTGTCTGCCCCTCCATCTTCGGTAGTTTCAAAAAGGGTCGGGCCAGACGCATTTGAGGTTTGGGGGGAAATCGTACCGAGTGAAAGAATACCGCCGCTCTGGGATGCTGCTGGCGTACTGCATCCGGCTAAACTCCCTACAAGCAGCACTCCGCCGAGGGCTAACGCAAGTAATTTCTTTGAGTTCATTGAAATAAACACCATCCTTTCTTTGAGTGTACTTAAAGAATACCATCCTTTTTTGTGATACATTTGGGAATAGTTTGTGATTTATGTGTAGTTGAAAAGCGGCGGGCTAATTGCCCACCGCTTTCCTATATCTGTCAAATTGTAAAAGAAAACTTTACCCCAGACTGTGTATTGCATACGGCACATTCACTTCCATGCCGGCGCAGTATCTCCTGCACAATATACAGCCCCAGCCCACTTCCGCCGTTATTTCGGCTCCTGGATTGCTCTACACGATAAAATGCGTCAAATAGTTTCGGAATACTATCTTCCGGGATGTTTGCCCCCTTATTTTCAATTGCAAAATTTATCCGGCCATGTTCCGCACAGGCAGAAATGCAGATGGACGCCCCTTGCGGAGAATACTTGATTGCATTTCCTATTATATTTGAAAACACCTTTTCCATTAACATTCTATTTCCAGTTATGAAAGTGGAGGGGTGAACATTGAGATGTACCTGCAAATCTTTCCCCACAATCAAATCTTCGGTTTCGCTTAAATAGGATTTGATGATCTGAATGCAATCAAAGCGGTCTTTTTTGAAATCTGCCCCTGCCGTTTCCAATCGGGAGATTGTTAATATTTCCTGCACCATTGTTTCAAGGGTATTTGCAATTTCCAGCGATCTTGTTAAATACTTCTCACGGTCTT
Source organism: Lachnospiraceae bacterium (assembly GCA_011959105.1). Classification (GTDB taxonomy): domain Bacteria; phylum Bacillota; class Clostridia; order Lachnospirales; family Lachnospiraceae; genus Acetatifactor. The sequence continues at coordinate 8,575 of BLLU01000245.1, forward strand.
TGTATGCACCAATACCGAGCAGCATCCCCTCTAACTGGCCTTTGATAATGGTGATGGGCGTTTTCAGTTCATGGGACACGGCTGAAAAGAAATCTGTACGGGCCTGCACCAATTCCTTTTCATGTTCAATATCAGCTTCAAGTTTCCTGTTTGCGCTTTGCAGATCGGACAGGGCGGTTGAAAGATTGAGGGATAGCCTGTTTAGGCTTTTTCCAAGGGTTCCCAATTCGTCAGTCCGTTGTTCGTCAACCGTCCAATCCAACTGCAAGTCAGACATTTTTTCGGATATGTGGCTGATTTCCAGCACAGGACTTGTAATCATACGAGAGTAAAGCCATGATATGACAAAGGCAACTATCGAAACAGTCAGCAGGATAAGCGGGAAAATACGGATAAAGGACTGTTGCAGTTCCAAGATATGTTCTGCCTTACCATAAACAACAAGCGTATAGCGGTCATTACAATCAGAAAAAGAAAAATAGTAATGGTTTGATAACACGGGAGAGGTTTCACCAAAGCCAGAGACCGCCGTTTGTCCGATATTACCCTCCCATTCGTTATCAAATTCATTTGTGGGTAATGCAACCCAATCGCCGCTACTGTCGTATAACTCAACTAAATTGATTTCCGTATCTGCAATAAATTGATCGAACAGTCCACCACTGTCTGAAAGGGACACTTGCTCCAGTTCAGACACAAAGCCCTGCGCCCGCTCATCCAAAATTGTGTTCAGCTTGTTGGAGTAGGTCTGCGGCACTAACCATGCCAACATTCCGAACACCAGCAGCGACATACAAAACAGCATAATCACGGTAATGAGAAACACCTTTGCAAAAAGACTGCTTTTAATTTTCTTTGTCAATTTTATATCCCACCCCTCGGATTGTCTGAATAAAATTAATTCCCAGTTTTTTTCTTAGGTTTTTGATATGCGTGTCAACCACGCGCTCTTCCCCATAAAAGTCATACCGCCACAGTTTATCCAAAAGATTTTGCCGTGTTAAAATGCGTCCTTGATGGGTCAGCAGTTCATTCAGCACTTCAAATTCCCGCTGGGTCAGTTCATAAGTGGTTTCGTCAACCATGGCAGTATAATTGTCGTAATCCAAAATAAGGTTTTGGTAAGCAATCGTTTTATGTTCATCCTCCCCAGGCCCGCCGCTCCGCCGCAAGACAGCGGCAATTTTGCGAATTAAAATCGGCACGGAGAAAGGCTTTGTAATATAATCGTCAACTTGCAAATCCAGCCCCCGTATCTGCTCTTCCTCGCCATTCAATGCGGTAAGCATGATAATGGGAACCTTAGACTGTTTGCGTATTAGTTCACAGACGGCAAAACCATCAATTTTAGGGAGCATCACATCAAGCAGAACCAAATCAAACGGTGCGGTTGAAAATACGGAAAGAGCCTCTACTCCGTCATTTGCTAAAATAATATCATAGCCTGCCTCTTGCAGAAAGTTCTTCAATAATTCTTGAATATCCAAGTCATCCTCGACAACTAAAATCCTTTGCATAATGCCGCCTCCGAAAAAAGCATATCATAGAATTTTGTGATTAGTGTGTAGTTTCCAAATTTCCTGCTTATTATACCTCTGTCCGGCGTATTTCGCAATCTTGCCGAGTGAAACATAATACTTCCTAAAAATGCAAGAAATCCCTCGCTCCCTTATGTAGAACCGGGGCCGGCACACCTAATTTCTGTTTGCTGCGTCGTTGATTTCAATCATATAAATGTCACAAGGCGATAGTTTCATATTTTCGGTAGACATTGCATTTCTTCTTTGAATGTCAGCAAAGCCTTATCCCGTTCTGCAACCGTTACAAGTTCCGGGGCATTGATAGAATAAGTGACATTCGCATCAACGAAACAGGAAAAACCATATACTGTTTCCCCGTCCTCGTCCAGATAGTCGCACGGTCTGCTTTGTTTAGAGAGTGGCATAAAAAATGTAAGTTCTTCTCTCATATGCTCGCAGTATAATTCCTGGGACGAAAAGGGTATCGTGGTTGTGAAAAAGTCGTAGTTTTCGTCATCGTGGGATATAGTGTTGCCCACATCAGCTACTGCGGCAAGAAGCTCTGTCAATTCATCGGGTGTCAGTGCAAGCATTGCATTAAAATCGGCTATGCTCTGCTGTCCGTAATTCCCTGTCTTATATGCAATCAGCTTTTCATATGCAGCAGACGCAGTAGGGGAAACGGTGGGGCTTGAAGCCCCGGTTGTTGACTTTACAGGTTGGCTAATAGTGGTTTTCAACAAATTTATTTGCTGTTTACCTATTTCCGGGTACAAAAAATAGGCAAGCAATAGCGCGGGCAGATTTACGGAAAAGAGTACTTTTTTCTCAGGGTGATGCGATGTCCGGAAGAACATCTGCCGGTTATTGAGGGAGCATTAGACAGGGCTATCCGGCATCAGGGCATTCTGTGCGTCGGGGAATGCAGCTATCCTGTATTTTAGAGAATCTTGATAATACCCTTTTGTTTGCAGTACAATATTATTTTGGGAAAATAGGACTGAAATGAGTCCCATGGTTTTCCGAAATATAAATAAAATATAATAAATTATGATAGAAACTATAAATGAGCAAATATAGAAATTTGCACAAAACTACCCTACCAATTTCAAA
>BLLU01000246.1 GCA_011959105.1 Lachnospiraceae bacterium
GATTTTGTTGTTGGAGGATGATGGGAGTCTGGCGGAGGGGTTGTGTTATTCGCTGGAGAAGGAGGGGTATGTGGTGGAAGCGGCGGAGTGTGTCGGGGAGGCGAAGGGGCTCTTGGCGCGGGGACGGTTTGATCTGCTGCTTTTGGATGTGACGCTGCCTGACGGGACTGGGTTTGAGGTGTGTGAGATGGTGCGGGCACAGGGGAACCGGGTTCCAATTATTTTTCTTACGGCGTCTGATGAGGAGATGAATGTGATTCGTGGGCTTGACAGCGGCGGGGATGATTATATTGGAAAGCCGTTTAAGTTAGGGGAGTTGTTGTCCCGGATTCGTGCGCTGTTGCGCAGGGCGGGGACTTGGCGGCAGGAGGAGCAAGGGGCGCGGCAGGGCAGGATGGGATGTGGGGATATTCAGATCGATCTTGAGGGGAGCAGGGTGTTTCTTAAGGGGGAGAAGCTGGAACTTACGCAGGTGGAGTACAAGCTGCTGTGTCTTTTGGTGCGCTCTTGCGGCAGGGTGGTCACTAGGGAGATTATTTTTGAGGAACTGTGGGACGGCGCAGGTAACTTTGTGGATGACAATACCCTTTCCGTATATATCAGGAGACTGCGGGAAAAGGTGGAGGAGGATCCCTCCAAGCCCAAGCATTTGATGACGGTAAGAGGGTTTGGCTATTGCTGGCAGGAGGTACAGGCATGATGGATTTTTTGAAGGATGAAGGACAGAAAAGATATTTCGGTGCGCTGGCAGTGATTCTGGCGGTGGCATCAATTTTTGCCGTTGTCATATGGCAGGTGAATGGGAATCAAATTAAAGAAGGTTCTGTACAGCATGACAGGTGCCTGGTTTCCTCCCTGATGGAGCAGGGAGTGAGCGAGGCAGTCATTGCAAAGGCTTTTGCGGAAAAGGAGTTTACGGAAAAAGGCACGGATTTGCTCAAACGTTTGGGAATCAGTGAGACAACGGAATTATATTTTATGCCGGAAGTCATTGATATACAGAAGGGAACGGGAAGGCTGCTTGCCGGGCTCTTTTTCTTTTTGTGGATCAGCCTTTTGCTTCTTGCAGGTCTCTTTTTTTCTAGACGGGAACGTGTTTACCAGCAGGCGGTCAGAATCATTGACCAATTTATGAAAGGAGACTTTACAGAGCACCTGCCGCAGCGAATAACACAACCCCTCCGCCAGACTCCCATCATCCTCCAACAACAAAATC